>CALVET010000087.1 GCA_944326675.1 Candidatus Gastranaerophilales bacterium | reverse complement strand
TCAACCGCCTTTTTGTAATCTTCAAGAGATAAGTTGTTAAATTCATGCGAAGAGAAAATATTATCTGAAATTTTCTTTTGAATATGCTGTTCATTATAAAACTCGAGAAAAAGTTTTTTTGCTAGTTCATCAACATTATTTACTTGTGTTAAATTTTTGTCAATTGCGTTAAGAATTTTAGCATTTTCGTCATTTTCACAAACATAACTTAACGTTTTTTCTTTAAAGTAAGCTTGTTCTTCGGTTTTTAATGCAGCAAATGCAAGTTTTATTAAGTTTTCTTCCATTAATTCATATTGACCTTTTGAATCATTTTTTATAATTTTTTTTGAATTAACAGATTGTTCATTTTCAATTTTTAAAATTCCAAATTCATCTGTTTGCTTATTTAGAATTTGAGTTTTTAAAATTATTTGCGAAACATCGAGTTTAAATGATGCTACTTTTATATAATCGTCCAAAATTACAGGATTTTTAATTTGGGACAAAATATCGGCAATTTGTATGACATAAGCACTTTTTTCCTGAGGGGTAATTTTACCTTTTAAGCTATCGTATATTTGATTTAACTGATAATCCAATAACAATGGTGCTTGTTCAACTTTTTTTAAATATTCTTCACCGCCAAACTCTCTGATAAATTCATCAGGGTCTTTACCTTGGATTTCCTGAACAACCCTAATCTCGCAAACATTATCGGTGCTATTTTGAAAATTCGAATCATACTGCTTAATATCACCTAAAGCACTAAATATATTTTTAATTACTTCAGCGCCATGTTCAATTGCTTTTTTACCTGCCGAATCAGTATCAAAAGCAAGGAAAATCCTTCTTGACGGGCTAAAACGACTGATAAGCTTAATGTGTTGAGGAGTTAGCGCAGTTCCACAAGTTGCAACCGCATTTTCAACACCGCCCAAATGTGCGGATATTACATCAAAATAACCTTCCATGAATATTACACTGTCTTTTTTTGATATAGTATCTTTTGCTCGATTAAGACCAAACAGCACAGCGCTCTTATTATAAATTACGCTTTCAGGGGAATTAATATATTTTGGCATTTGTCCGTCCACTATCGCACGGGCACCGAAAGCAATGGTATTTGAGTTTATATCTTTAATGGGGATTATAATTCTATTTTTAAATCTATCGTAAAAAACACCGTCTTTCTCATATACAAGACCTGCTTTATTTAATTCATCAATAGTAAAACCTAAATTAGTTAAATAATTTTTTAATTCAAAATGACCCCTTGGAGCTAAACCTAAAGAAAATTTAGAAATAGCTATTTCGTTTATTCCTCTTTTTTCAAGATACTCTAAAGCCTTTTGGTTTGAATCTAAATTCTTTGAAAAAAACTTTTGTGCCTGCTCCATTGCATCATAAAGCCTATCTTTTTCAGCTTTATATATTAAATTATTTTTATTTCCGAATTTCGGAAGTTCAATTCCCAAAATCGCTGCTTGTTCTTCTATAACTTCAGAAAAAGACTGATTGTTTATCTTCATTAGAAAAGTTAGAACATCGCCGCCTTCGCCGCAGCCAAAGCATTTAAAAATCTGTTTATCGGGAGTCACCACAAAAGAAGGAGTCTTCTCATTATGAAAAGGACAAAGCCCTTGAAAATTTCTTCCTGTCTTTTTCAAGACAACATAACGAGATATAACATCCACTATATCCAGTTGATTTTTTATTTGCTCGACTGCTTGCTGATATGTAACTTCCGACATCCTTAATTCATAAACTCATTTTAGTTCTGTCTTGTTTTAACACCAAAACAAGAACTTTTAAAGAGTATTTTTGCAAATAGTTTAAAAAAGTTTACAAGCATGGGTCTTTATGGTTAAATTTACTTGTTAGAGTGGTTTTTGTATGGGCGAAAAAAATCTCGAAAATATAATCTCATACCTTAATGACAAACTTAAACATAAAAACGATTATGTTTCATTTCTTAAAGAGCTTAAAAAAGAGTGTGATTTAGAAACTTTAAATACAATATACGGCTATATTTTAGAAAATTCACCGGACAACAAACTTATTGATTGTATTATAAGAGATATTAATTCTACTAAAAACAAGAACTTTCTACCATTTTTGATTGATTTTATTTTAAGACAAAATAACAACAACGATTTTTTAAATTTAAAAGTGCTTGCCATTAAAACAATATCAAATTTCAAAGATACAAGCTCGGTAACTGCGCTAATGTATTGTCTTAATGACAAAAATTCTAATTATAAACTTAGACTTGCATCAGCCGAAGCACTCGGCAAAATTGGCGACAAAAATGCTTTTGATACTTTAGGAAATATTGCCTGCGACGAAAAAGAAAAATCAACCTATGTTAAAGAATCGGCAGTAATAGCGCTTGGAATGCTGGGAGATAAAAGAGCACTAAAGGTTTTTAATTCAATTATAAATACAAAACAAATGTTTCTATCAAAATTTTCATACTTAAAAGAGCGCATAATAGAAGCTATGTCTAAACTTGATATAGAAAAAGACGCGCTTGCATTAGATATATTAAAAAAATCTCTTTTAGACCCTTCTGAAAGAGTCAGAATAGGAGCAATTGAAACTTTAATGAACTCAAACATAGACAAAAGTTATGATTTAATATATGAAAGATTAAAATTTGATGATAGTATTGAAGTTAAAAAAAATGCCCTAGTTGCACTTTACAACATTTCAGACAGAAGAATATTAGATGAAATAATAAACAATGACTACGAAAATGAATTAAAAAATTACGCAAAAGAAATAATAAAAGAATATGAGGAAAATAATGAATAAAACAGGAATAATATTATTATCAGGAGGTCTGGACAGCTTAGTTTCTCTTGATATAGCAAGAAAAAAATGTTCAATAACAAGAGCGCTTACATTTGACTACGGCCAAAAAGCTTTCAATGAAGAAAAGCTTGCAGCAATAGAAATATGTAAATTTTATAAAATACAAAGTGAAATTATAGAGCTTCCTTTTTTAAAAAAAATGCTGAATAATGCACTAACCGACCCGAATGATGATAAATTAGACGACTTCAATTCAGTTTGGATACCAAATAGAAACGGTTTATTTTTAAACATAGCAGCAGTGTATTGCGATAATTATAAAATAGACTATATAATTTTTGGCGCAAACAAAGAAGAAGCAGCTGATTTTAGCGATAACAGCAAAGAATTTACAAATATTTCAAACCAATTTTTTAAATATTCCACTTTAAAAAACCCGACTGTATGGGCTCCTTGCATCGATATGAATAAAACAGACATTGTAAACTATGCAATTGAAAATAACACACCTTTAAAATTTTTAAAAAGTTGCTATAACTCAAAAGAAAACACAAGCAAAAAACATTGCGGAAAATGTATGTCATGCAAACTTTTATATAACGCTATTTTAAACAGTAAAAATCCCGATATAATCAAGGAGATATTCTAAATATGAATACGTATTTTATAGAAAAAGAAATAAAATATATAGGTTCACAACTTTCACCCCACTGGATTTACAAAAATTTTCACCTTCAAGGGGATTCCATTGTAAGCTTTATTGGCGAAGTTGATGTAAATATAAACGAAATGGTAGATATTGAAGATGTTATCAATAATGAGCCGATTTATTCAAAAAAAATGTTAAATTTCATAATTGAACAATTTGATATATCGCTAACAACAATGGTATACGCGCAAAGATTATTTGTTTCAATCATTAAAGAAGTTTTAGAAGAATACAATATAAATGTAAAAAGAAATGGTGATGATTTATTTTACGAAGGAAGAAAATTATCCGTATCAATTGCAACAAAATCTATAACTTCTTGCCTTATTCATACCGCATTGAATATAATTAAAGAAGGTGCACCCATCAAAGCCTCAGATTTAAGCGAAATGGGAATAAAAGACATTAAAGAATTTGCACTGAAAATCATGGATAAATATTCAAAAGAAACTAGAGACATCAAAATGGCTACATACAAAGTAAGAGGTGTAAACGAATAATGGATTTTAATTCATCAAATTATTTTGCATATAAAAAAAATAAAATTCACCAACAAGGCGTGAGGCAAGAAAAAAAAATTTCAAAATTAAACTTCTTGTTTCAGATATTTATAACAACTTTTATCATAATGTTTATTATAATTGTTGTTGTAATTATGAAATATTCAACAAAGGTTGATATTGAATATTCAAAAAATGCACCGCTTAACAATTCAATTAACTCCCCGCAGCAAGAAGAAGAAATATACGAAGAAAAACAAGGAAAAATTGATAAAAGATTAATATTAATTCAACAAGAAGAAAATGCTCCTTATGAAGCAAAAATAATTGAAAAACAAACACCCGAAGAAGTTATCGACCCAATTCATTTAGAACAAAATAAGGCAATTGAACATAATGAAAAATTAAAAGAAAGCAAAACACAAAAAGAAGACGAAAAAAGCTTTTTAAAACCAAAAATCACAAATCCCATTGAAGAGCTTGGCAATAATTCAAATAAAACGGCAGATGAAACTTCTTTAAACAAAAACATTACAATAATGTCAAAAGTATTAATTGGCAGATATTCAACACTTGAAGAAGCCCAAAAAGCACAGTCAGAAATCAAATCATTAAATATTGGCGCTACACCTTTTGTTAAAAAAGTCGGAGATGTTTTCAGCGTTCAAATGGGCTCATACCAAGATTTTTCAGTTGCAAAAAACCATGCGCAAAATTTAAAAGCAAAAGGTTATGATGTTTGGATATATCAACAATAATTTTTTAAACTAAATAAAAAACCGCCAATCATATCGATTAGCGGTTTTTCTGTATTATAACCTTAAAGATTATTCGCCTTTTTCGTCATCTTTATTGGTTTTTGCATTATTGTTTGTTTCTTCACTAATATCAACTTTTGCTGCAGCTGACATTATGTTTGCTGTTTGATCAACGGTATTATCTGATACTTTTGATGATTTAGAAATTTCAACTTGTTCTCTCGGAAGTTTAATTTGGTTAATTAGAGAATCAGCGTTTTCACCAATGTTATTATCAGTTTTGTCTACATCAGGTAGAGGTGGACATTCTTCTGTTTCAACTTTTGTCTTATCATAAACTAAGATAAAGTCATCAGAATCACCTTGTTTATCAAACTCGATTGTATGTTTATGATCAGTTGTGGTTATAGTTTTATTACCATCTTCATCTTCAACTGTACTTGTTGTTGAATCATAATTTCCGGTATAATCGAAGCCATCAGGAAGCGGGTCATAACCTTCATTAGGATCCATATTCAAACCACCTTTATCTCTTACTTCGATGTAACCTTTTGAAGGAGTACCTTCAGGAAGTCCTGCCAATTGTTCAGGAGTAAGTTCAACATCAGAAGCAATCATAGTATCATCAGAATCTAAGAACAATTTATCTGTTATAATCTTAGATACTGCAAGCTCATCATCAACTGCATTAATATGAACTTCAGGACCTTGGTTTTTATCAATTTGTTTATCCCATTCATAGTTTTCAGCAGTTAGCTCGATACCTGCATCTTTATTGTTTGCATTTTTAACATCCAATGTAATGCTGCCATTTGTATTATTTTCTGGAGTTGCAGCTGTTGTTTTTGTGTTAACAACAAGTTTTGTTTGATTTACATCAAGAACTTGTCCGCCTTTAGCAGTTCCATTTTCATCAACTTCAACACTTTGAGGGAATGTGTGAACAGATTCAGATGTATGTTTTGCAACTGTATTTGTTACATCTTTTGTTGTTACATTACCTTTAGCATTAATTGTCGTTTTTGTATCTTTTGCATCAGCGGTTGCTTTCTTGATAGTTAAATTATTCAAGATAACATCTCCGCCTTCTTGAGTAGTTGCAATATTATTGCTCTTTGATTCAAGTGAAGAGTTTACAAATTGAATATCGCCTTTTGTTGTGAAGTTATTTGATTCACCTGCAATATAATCAACATTAACTGATTTCAATGAATCTTCGCTTGTGAAGTTATTGCTTCCTTTTGCGTTAAATGTCAATCTGTCGCCGTATGTTAAACTTGGCATTGTAGTCTTTTCAGCATTAATATCACCACCGGTTGAAGTAATGTACATATCTTCGCCTGATGAAATCTTAACTGAATTATCAATATTGATATTGTCAGCACCGCGTTCACCAAAAGTAATTGTATCGTAAGCGATTAGGTTAACATCTTTACCGCCTTGGATAACAGAATTATCCTTAACATTCATGCTGCCTTTTGTAGCTTCAGCAGTGAAATTATTATCAGCTTTGAAAGTTGAATCATTTACATTTACATTGCCTTCTTTAGCTAATAAGTTAATATCATTATTTGCATGAACATTTGTTTTATTTACTGAGTTTACATCACCTTTTGTTGAAGTAATGTTAATATTATTTGCATCAGCTGTTTTAATTGATGTTTGATAGTTAATTCCGTTAACAGTACCATTATCAACCAATGTACCATCACCGTTTCTATCAAATTTTAATGAATAAGCAGCTCTTTGCAATGTTGCATTGTCAAGTGTAAAGTCACCGTTTGTTTCTAATGTAATATCGCCGCCAACAACTCTGTCACCATCTACTATTGCAGTATCGCTGAATGTTGCATTGTTAGCAACGGTAACATTATTCAAACCGGTTGTATCATCACCATAGAATTTAATGTTGTCATAAATCAAAGACGCATTGTCAATTGTAGTGTTTTGACCTTGAATTGATAATTTACCTTCAGAAGCAATCATGGATTTATTTTTTCCGTTTTCATCCAAGTCGCCTGAAATAATTATGTTGCCGGCTAATTCACCATTTGAATAAGCAGCTCTTACATCAATATCACCTGAAGCATCGGCAATAACATTGTGCATATCTACACCGTTTGCTGCAGAAATTTTAATATTCTTAGCTTGATTTTCAGCTTCTGTGTTTCTTGCTTGAATCAATGAATTAGTTATATTAACTTTATCTGTTGCAATAACTTTAGCATCACCTTTTGCAATTACATCAGAATTTTCAACCTTAGCAGTTCCGCCATAAGAATACAATCTTACCGCACCTGCATTAGTAGCATTCGGAGTGCCTTCTTTAGCACCTGCTGATATAATTAATGAATCTTTAACAGTTAAGTCTTTATCAGCTGAAACAAATATTTCACCGCCATTTTGACCGTGTGTAGAATTTGTAACACCATCTTTAACAACAGAAGTATTTACTGATTCCAAACGAGAATTATCAACTAATACATCGTTTGAACCAACAATCATAATGTCGCCGTTTTCTTTGTTAACAAGTTTTGTACCCTTGATAACAGAATTTGAAATTTTTACATTAGAACCGCCGGCATTTGATTTATTAACAATATGAATATCACCGGATTTAATTGCAGCTTCGTCAGCGGCAAGTCCTGAATTATCCATTTCAATATTTCTAACTACATCAGATTTAGTATCTTCGGCTACTTCATAGTTATCAGCATAACCGTTTGCCAAATAACCGAATGTAACACCATCTGCAGTTACTAATCTAACATTTGAAAAACTTTTATCTGCATTTGCAGTTATATAATTATAATTATCACCTGTTCTGATTAATGAGTCTTTATATTGGATATTATCTGATACTATTGCAACAGATTTATTTGGATTGAAATCAGCCATTGTACCATCAGGGTTGAAATGACCAAACTGAGTTCCATCCAACTTAATTAATGTTTCACCTGGTTGGAAAGTAATACCTGCATCTTCAAATGCTTCAGTATAATTTGAATCAAATGTAATATCGCCATAGCTTCTGTTTTCACCGTTTACAGCAGCAACGGGAGAGAATTTATTCAAGACACCTGTTTGATATCTTTCCATTTCGGCATCTGTCATACCTTTAAGGTTTTTAGCACCTTTAATATCAAAAGTAGAAGCCGTAAATGAATTCAAATCAACTGTAGAGCCCGGTCCAAATAAAATACCTGCCGGGTTAATTAAGATAACTTTACTTGTTGCAGCGAAAGAATCACAATTACCTCCGCCTACACAAGAATTTGTTAACTTACCTAAAATTTGAGATTCATTACCTCCCAAAACACGGTTAATTACAGTTTGAGAAAGACCTGAAAATCCAAAGTTTACTTGTTGATTTCCCGGAACAGAAAAATCTTTCCAATCAACTTGTCCAACTGCACCATGTTGACCCGAAGTGATGTCAACATTTAATTTAATATCGTTACCTGTGATACTGGTGTTGCCTGTGTGGTTAATGACATCATCAACGCCGACAGCAAATGTCGCTGCGCTCGACAATGACAAGAAAGCCAACATTGCAGTAAATGCGGTAAATTTTTTCTTAAATTGACTCATTACATTGTTCCCTTTCATAAACATTTAATCCATATGCTTATACATGTATTAAAAACCACGATATGGTAAAAAATTCTCAAATACAAAACTCAAATTTACAAAAATTTACAATACTCAATACCGTCTAATTATATTAACAAATTTTAACAAAAAAATCAAGAAAAAAAATAAAGCACAATATAAAAACATGTCAAAAATGTTTACAATTGTTAACAAAATAGCAAAATAAAGATTTTTTGGTTCTTTTTGTAGTATGATAAAAATCATCAATTTAATTTATTGTTTAATATTTACATATGAATTATGATTGTATTGCGCGTACAGTATATGTGCTCTTTGTAGTTAATATTAAAGGAATTTAAGAAAGTGCTTAATAGGAAATTTAATAAAATTAAGTTTAGCTCAATAAGTTTAGCTTTATGCTTGATAATAAGTACTTCCTGTGCATTTGCAGGCCCAGAGCCCGGCTCTAATTATATCCCCAACGGCGTAGGAAACTTTGACCCAGGTGTTGTCGATCAAACAAACTTCAGACAAATTAAAGATTATGAACAAAAAATCAGAAATGACAGAGAAGAAGAGCACCAAGAACAAAAAATTGAAATGAATAAAGAAATGAAAGATCGCATGAAAGATCTTCCAAATAAAGAGGTGAGCTTTAAATTAAATTCAATTCATATAACAGGTAATACGGAATACACAGAAGAACAGTTAATGAACTTAATATGCCAAAGAATTGGCGAAGAAGTAACAATTAATGACCTTATAGGTATGGCAAACGCTATTACCGAGTATTACCAAAGAAACGGCTATATTTCTACTACTGCATATTTACCCCCGCAAAAAGTAGAAGATGGTAACGTTGAAATTGTTGTCTTAGAAGGAAAATACGGTAACATCAAAATAGAAGGCAACAAATGGGCAAGAAACAAATATTTAAATGCAACCTTCTTAAAAGATAAAAATATACAAGAAGATAAAGTCCTAAACGTAGCTGATATTCAAGAATCACTTCGTGAGCTGAATGCAACTGACTATATCAAAGGTGCTGTTGCTTTACAAGACAATGAAGATTCTGAACAATATACAGATTTAACATTGAATGTAAAAGACAGATTTCCGATTGACTTCGACTTCCGTTTTGATAACCAAGGTCGTTCATCTGTCGGTTTAAACAGATTTGTAATTTTTGCAGGTATGTCTAACTTAACAGGTTTTGGCGACCAGTTGTTATCTACAACTTCATTAGCAAGAAGTTCATTCAGCCAAGGTGTGTTTTATTCAGTACCTATAGGCAGACATGAAACAAAATTAAATGTCGGCTATTCTTATTCAGGTACAGAACTTGACAGAGGCGAATTAAAAGACTTCGACGTTAAAGGTAAATCTCACAGTTTCTATATTGATTTATCAAGAAGATTAATTAAAACGGAAAACTATAAATTATACGGTGATATCGCTTTTGATATGAGAAACACCGAAACAACTTTAAGAGGTTTTGATTTATACGGGTATAGAACACGTTCAATTAAATTAAACTTAACCAATGTTAAAGATGATATTTATGGTAAATGGTTTGCAAACATCGGTGTTGCAAAAGGTATAGATATTTTTGGCGCATCAAACGATTCTGACGGTTATTATTCAAGACATACACCCACGAACAGAATGTTTAAAGTTCAAGCGTCTGTTGCTCGTTTGCAAGTATTACCTTGGAGAATGATGGGTATATTCACTGCAAACGGCCAATGGGTAAACAGAAACGTTTGGTATTCAGATAAACTTCAAATTGGTGGTATTTCATCAGTTAGAGGTTTTGAAGAAGGTTATTTCTTAAGAGACTATGGTGTAACGGCTTCAGCTGAGCTTAGAGCGCCGATACCTTTCTTAAATCACCTTCCTGAAAAATTAAGATTCATTGATGATTCAATCAGATTAGCAGCATTTTGCGATTTAGGCTGGTTTGGTGACTACGGTTACGGAATGCCTCGTTCAAACTTTGTAATGAGTGTCGGCGGTGGTATAGTTCTTAAAATGACAAGATACTTATCAGGTAACGTATACTTCGGTGTTCCGATTGTAGGAAAACCGGATGACGCTTCAAGCTTCAGAGTTCACTTTATGATTACATCAAATATCTTATAAGACAATTAAATATAAGCACTTTTTAAAACCGTTGGCACATAAAACCAACGGTTTTAAATTTAGAACAATTCTAATGGCATGAAAATATGTTTTTTATATTTAGTGTTTTATATAGATATTAAGAAACAATTTAACAACACATCCAAAAAATTCATACAAACAATATAAATATAAATATACAAGCCTTGTTTAATTAAACAAGGCTTGTATATTATAAACTTTATTTGCTTAAGAAAAACTTAAACCTTATTGCTGGTATGCTTGAAACAACGGCAAATAAAGTGCTAAACCTAAAATGCCGACAATTAAACCTATAAATATCATTAGCATAGGCTCAATCAACTTTGTAAAACCATCAATTACAGCGTCCAATTTCTTATCAATAAAATTAACACAGTGATATAATGAATCGCCTAAACGACCTGATTGCTCACCGGTTGCAATCATAAAAGTCATCATTGAAGGAACCTCTTGAACATTTTTAAGTGCAACAGATAAATGTGTACCTTGTTGAACGCGTGCAGCGGCCTGCATAATCGCATTTTTTAATATAAAATTATCAATTGTTAAATTTGCCAAAAACAAGCAGTCAACAATAGGGATACCTGCTTCATAAGAAACCTGCAGAACCGCAATAAAGTTTGAAAAATTAGAATACTTTAACATATCAGAAAGCATAGGAATATGTAAAACACACTTATCGCAAAACTTTCTAACCCTTGGCATTTGATATGCTTGATTCAAACTAACTACAACTACAATTAACGAAATCAAGCATAAAGCCCAATAATTTTTCATAAATATACCTAAATCCATGCAGCTTCTTGTAATCCATGGAAGAGGTTTACCTAAGTTATTAAACATTTCATCAAAAGCAGGAAATACAAATACAAGCATGATAACAATTGCGACAATTGCTAACAATACAACAATTGTCGGGTATATTAATGCTCCGATTACCTTACCTTTAACAGAATCTTGCTTTTTTAACAAGTCCAGCATACGCACCAAAGTTTTATCCAATTCTCCCGAATCTTCTCCGGCTTTTACAAGACCTATATACACTCTGCCAAATATTGCACGATATTTCTCAAGCGTCTCTCCAAGGGTTGAACCTCCGATAATTTGCTGCCTAAACTCATGCGCAATTTTTCTAATTCTTTGAGAATCCGAGTTTTGCTCGATAAACAACAACGCCTCTATAATTGGAATACCTGTTGATGTTAAAATCTCTAATGTTGAAGTAAAATCTATTTTTTCTCTCAAGCTTAAGGCTTGAATAACAACCTTTTCTCCTTTTCCTTTTTTTCCTTTTGTGGAAACATCTTGAAAAGAAGTAGGAATTAAACCCATATCGCGGACTTTTCTTCTTGCCTCATTTGCATCAGCAGCCTTAACACGACCGGTTACGATTGTTTTATTATTTTTTAAAGCTGTATATAAAAAATCTGCCATTATTGTTCGCCCGCCAAACCTAGTATTCTAACTTGCTCTTCAATCGAAGTTTCACCTTCTAAAATGTGACGCAGACAAGACATTTTTAGGGTTTTCATACCCTGTCTTACTGCATAATCTTCTAATTCAACATCATGGGCACGTTGAGCAATCATTTTTCTGATTTCATTATTGATAACCAAAATTTCCAATACCGCAAGCCTTCCCAGATATCCTGTATTTTTGCAATTTGGACAGCCATGGGGTCTGTATAATTTTGTTTGTGTTAATTTTTGAATTTCAATAGGATCAGTTAAAATTTTTCTTGCTTCCTCATAAGTCGGGAAATACTCTTCTTTACAATTTGGGCATAATTTTTTAACAAGACGTTGAGCAATTATTCCTGAAATTGTAGAAGAAATCAAATAATCCTTTGCACCCATTTCAATTAAACGCGTAATTGTTGCAGAAGCGGAGTTTGTGTGCACTGTAGATAATACAAGGTGACCTGTTAAAGATGCAGAAATCGCAACTTCAAGCGTTTCATAGTCACGGATTTCACCGATTAATATAGTATCAGGGTCTTGTCTTAATATTGCACGCAAGGAATTTGCAAACGTAATACCTGCTTTTGTGTTAATTGAAGATTGGTTAATGCCCTCCAATCTAATTTCAACCGGATCCTCAATTGTTGTAATATTAACCGAATCAGAATTTAAATATCTCAAAATTGCATACAAAGTTGTTGTTTTACCAGAACCGGTAGGTCCTGCTGTTAAAACAATACCGTTTGGCGATGAAGCCAAATATCGGATTTTTTTAATATCTTCCTCGGTTGCGCCTACAATTTCAATTTTGTCGGCTTTAGCTTCTTTAGAATCCATTTGCGGAGCAAGTACACGGATTACCATCTTTTCTCTGCCTGCAACAGGAAGAGTATTAACACGAAAATCTTGTGCTTTATTTCTGTATTTTAAGGTGAAAGAACCATCTTGAGCACGTCTGTGTTCAGCGATATTCATTCTTGATAATACTTTAAATCTTGATATTACGGCACTATCTACCTTTGCAGGAATTTTTAAAACCTCTTGCAAAGAACCATCTATTCTAAGGCGCACTCTATAACCCACGCTCAAAGGTTCAATATGGATATCAGATGCGCGCCTATCGATTGCCATTGTAATAATTTTATTTGCAAGCTGAGAAACTGCACCGTCTGAGTTTTGAACCTCTTGTTCAACCTGTTCCCATAACTCAGCTGAATTAGATTCAATTTTTTCATCTTCATTAATTTGTTGCAGTAATTCATCAGTATCAGACTTATCTGCACTATAATAAGTATTAATAAAATTTTCAAATTCGACATGCGTAACCAGCATGATTGTCGGTTTTAAACCGGTTTGATAAACAATTTCATTTATTACTTTTTTATCGTTAGGATTAACCATGCCGACAACTAAAGATTTATCAGTCATACTCAAAGGTATAACTTTATTCATCTTAACAAAATCTTCAGGTAAAATTGAAACAGCCGTAGGCAGCGCTTTCAACTGTTCGGCTGTAGCATACTTTAGGCCCATTTGGGCGCCCAGCGCCTCTTTTAAGTCTTTAATTGTCACAAAGCCCATTTTAACCAAAATAGAGCCTAATGGAATATGTTGAACCTTGCTTTCCGCTAAAGCAATTTCAAGTTGTTTTTCAGTTATTAAACCTTCTTCAATTAATATCTCACCCAATTTTTTTGTTTGAGGAGATTTAACATTTTTTATATCTGCACCGGCCGATTTTTCAGAAGATGAATCATCAGATACAATATCTTCTTTCTTTGATACAGACTCAGACTTGTTTTGCTTTGAAGTTTCAACAGAAACATCATCCTGTTCATCATCAGAATTATCGTTTAATTGATCAGAAAAATCATCAACTAATTCAATATCTTCATCTAAATCACCATCTAAAGGATAGTCATCATCTGAAATCAAATCAATTTGCGCGTCATCATCTTTAGAAGGTTCTTCATCTTCATACTGAACACCAAACCTTCTTGATGCTTCCTTTAAGAAAGAATCAAACAATAAATCAAAATTATCCTTGGTTAAATATATAAACTCAAGTTTATATTCAATCTTATCGCCTACATATTCAGTTATTTTATCTTTTTGGGATTTGGTACTTATTGCAATAAAGAATACATTATTTTGCACATTAACCGGAACAAAAGATAATTCTTTTATTGTTTTTACATCCAGCTTACTTACCAAATCAAAATTGATTTTATTTGTTAATTTTGTAATTATTGCGTTATTCATTGTTCTTATTTTCTATAAATCATATATTTGATTGTCTGTTGGTTCTTCGCCATCTTTAATAATGTGCGGAGTAACAACAATTACTAATTCTTCTCTGGTTTTTGAAGTAGTATTATTTCTAAAGAATGCACCTATGAAAGGCAAATCTGAAATCAAAGGCATTTTTTGAATAGTTTGTGTTTCATTTTCTTTAATCAAACCTGCCAATACCAGTGTTTCACCATCTTTAATTCTTATATTTCTCAATTCTAAGTCACGTCTTTGTAATAAAGTAGCTGCAATTTCACGAGCGCCAGAATCGCCTGTTGTATAAACTCTTTCTTTAATTGTTGCAAATTCAGGAGTTATGTTCATTGAAACATATCCGTCAGGTGATATAAACGGAACAATCTCAATCATCAAACCTTCATCAGAGCCAATATCATAAGTTCTTTGAGTTGCACTGGTAACTGTTGAAGAACCTTGAAGAACTTGGCTTGTAACTGATTTTACATAGTCAGATGTCATATCAATTGTTGCTTTTTTACCATTTGTAACCATTATTTTCGGATTTGTCAAAACTCTGCCGTTACCATTTTCAACCAAGTATTTAAGCTGATATACCAACGCCCTGTTATTTGATTTAGTAATCACTTCAGTAGTTGTACCGGTTGTTGTTGAATCTCCGTTAACAGTTGTACTTGTAACAGTAGTCGGATATTGATCACCCCAGATAAAGAAAGGTGAAGTTGTAGTTAAACCTGCATCTGGTCTAAAACCAAGAGATATAAACGGAGTCCATAAATTCCATTCATTAGAAAATTCTTTTGAACCTGTTTCGTTTAACTCAATAACCGAAAGTTCAACATAAGCCATCAACTGTTTCTTATCGTGTTCTTTTATAAACTCTCTGATTACTTCCGCTTGTTCTGCTGAACCACCATAAATACCTATTTTACCAAGTTCGGAAAAATAAGTAACTGTTAAAGGAGTTGTTTTAAATGTAGATAACACTGTTCCAAAAGTACCGCTTGAAGTTGAAGATGAATTTGATGAATCCGATAACTCATCTCTACAAGCAACCGTACCGCCGCCTAATACAACTTCTTCATCTTCTATGTCATTTTCATCCGAAGTTGAAGAACTGGTTGAATTTGAATCTTTTGTATAAAACAAAGAATCACAAATTAAAGTAGCCATTTCTTTTGGTGTTGTATGGTTTACTTTAAAAGTATTTACCATAGGCTTAGTATCTAAAACCGGCAACACTCTTTTAACTGCAGTTACATCCGCATTTGAACCAAACACTACTATTTGATTAGTTCTTGGGTTTGAAGTAACAATTGGCTGGCTTGAAAGCCCGAATATATTTGACTTAAATAAATTTTCATTCAAAAATTCAGCTACACTCTCAGCATTCACGTACTTAACAGGCAGTACAGTCATATTTTGCCTTGTATAAGCAGTGTCTTTTGCTTTTTCCAATGTTAAAACAGTTACTGTATTACCTTCCATAAAATATGTCAATTGACAAGATTTAAAAACAACCATAAAAGCATCGTTCACTTTTATATTCTTTAAATCAAGTGTAACCCTGCCTGTTACCGATTCATCAAAAGCAATATTTACACCTGCTTTATCAGCCAACATTCTCAGTGTTTGTCTTATATCAGAATCTCTTAAAGATATATTTACTCTTGCATTTGAATTTGTAATAACCGGACTGGAATCTAATTTTAGCGTTGTTTCAATTCCTTTTGCATCAAAAGAATTCAAATTAAGCAAACTTGCTCCATCGGCAGGCTGGCTTTGCATATAAGAAGTAGAAACACTATCCAAATATGAAACTCTGTTTTCATATCCGAAAACCGATTGGGTCAATAAAGTCAAACTCAACAGAGTTAAGCAAATGTTTATCCTACCCGGTTTAAAATTTTGCATTTTTATTATTTCTCCTAGATTAATTAATTTCATATATCTTTTTATTCCGTATACCTTAATTACGATTTATGCTTCTTGTACTTACATCAACTTCAGATTCAGATACGTAGCTTGAATCAACCATTTGATAGCGTCGATTTCCTGAAGAAGTATAAGCAGCTTGACCATAAAAACCATCGCCGATTTTAAACTCTTCACCGATTGTTGCAGTATAAATATTCTTACCTAATGCGATTGCAACAGTGCTTCTTTGAATATCTGCGATACGATATTTATCAAGCATATCACCTTCTTGAACAAAATAATCATTACCATCATAAGTAATTATCGCAGAAGGTTTTTTATCATCATACATAATTCCTGAAACAGAAATATTCATCAGTTCTGAAGCGTCTTCATCCTGTATGCCGTATTCACTTGGCGGCGCAGGAATACCTGTTTTATCATATTGAAGAACTTTTTGCGGTACTTCGACAGCCACATATTTTTGCAAAGGCATAAACGGATTTGTTCTACCTGTTTGAACTATATTTATTACTTCCTTTTTTTCTTGTTCATCAGGCTTAACAGCGTCAACTTCGTTCTCGTTTACAACAGGAATATTGTCTTGTTGTCTTTTAAGAATATCTTCCTGAGTCATATTATTCATTGCTTCTTGTTGATTTGGAACAATCAACTCATCTTGAGCCAAATTTTTGTTTTTTGTGAAATTAATAGCATAATAAACACCGCCGGCAACTAAAATTGCAAATAATAAAGCCAATAATAAACCTGTTGAACTTGATTGCGTATTTTTAACCTGCTGTTTTCTTGGTATATTAACCTCGGGTTCTTTTTGCTGCTGAGTTTCTTGATTAACTTCCTCAGGTTCATCACTTACGTCATCATCTAAAATACCTGCGTTTTTAAGTTGTGAATCAATATCGGCAATCTCATCCGAATAATCGTCCCCCTGACCAAAAGCATCAAATGCTTTTTGTTTTGGACTTTGGATTTGATCATCATCCTCATTCAATATACGAGCAAGTTCATCATCACTTACATCGTCATCGTCATCATCTTGAATAATTTCCAAACCATCTCCAAGATTAATATCATTTATATCCTGAATATCGTCAGAACCACCTGTTGAATTCTGGGTATTTTTTATATCAACAAGGTCATCTTGAGACTCTTGGAGTACATCATCCCAGCTTACAACTCCGTCATCAGATATATGAATATCAGGTTCATTGCCTATTATATCTTTTTCTTCCTCAAAAAACATCTCTTAATTCTTATCTCTATTTACTCTAATAATACATAATTACATAAATATACTTTTAAGTTTACTATGACTTTTGGTTTTGTCAAAATGTAACTTTTTAGTAATATTCTTCATCATAAGTTAACTCTATCCCGCTTACTATAATCGTATCTCCGTTATTCACCCCGCACTCTCTTAATGCTTCATAAACCCCCATTGAATCAAGTATATTGGTAAACCTTTTGATTTGCTGAGTGTTTCTGATATCTGTAACGGAAGCTAAACGCTTCAATTTTCCTCCTGTAACCTCGTAGGTATTTTTGTTAAGTTTTGTAATTTCAAACTCTGAATCATCGTTATCAATAGATGCTAAATCCTCTTCAATATCAAGTTTGATTTTTATATCTTCAACTTCATCAAGCTTTATATATAAATAATCTAAAAGTTCTTTTATACCTTGCCTTGTAACGGTTGAAACAATAAAAACTTTATTTTTTATTTTGAATTTTTTAATAAATTCATCTTTAATTTCATTGGCATGCTCTAAATCTACAATATCGACTTTATTTAAAACAAGGATTTGTTCTCTTTTTGACAGTTCATAATCAAATTTTTCAAGCTCCGAGTTTATTTTTTTATAATTATCAAAACTGTTTTCACAAGACATATCAATCACATGTAATAATATTTTACATCTTTGAACATGCCTTAAAAATTCATGCCCTAGCCCTAAACCATCTGAAGCACCTTCAATCAAGCCGGGTATATCAGCAATAACAAAACCATCACCCTGCGGTTTTTGAACCACACCCAAATTCGGGACTAATGTTGTAAAAGGATAATCTGCAATTTTAGGTTTAGCAGCACTTACTACACTAATTAAACTGCTTTTTCCCGCATTTGGCATGCCAACTAAACCAACATCAGCAATTAACTTTAATTCCAGCTCTAACTCACGTTCAATTGAAGGTTCACCCGGTTCACAAAATTGCGGAGCTCTCTTTTGAGCTGTTGCAAATCTTGCATTTCCCCTTCCGCCTCTTCCGCCTTTAGCAATCAAAACTGTTTTATTGTCATAATCTAAATCAGCAATTAGTTTGTTTGATTTTAAGTCTTTTACAACAACACCCACAGGCATTTTAATATATAAATCATCCCCGTTTTTGCCATGACAATTTTTGTTTTTACCGTTTTCGCCGCGCTGTGCTTTAAAAACCGATTTATGCGTAAAATCCAAAAGAGTAGACATATCTTTTGTTGCGACAAAATAAACATCACCGCCACTGCCGCCATCACCGCCTGCAGGACCACCCTTATCCACATATTTTTCTCTGCGCCAAGCCAAAGCACCGTTGCCACCGGCACCTGATACTACTTTTATTTTAGCTTTATCAATAAACGCAGCCATTATCCCACAAGCCTTTCGAAATTTATTTTTTGATTTAATATATCATCAAAATTAATTTCAATTTTTGGATTTTCAAATCTTTTTAAAACTATATCCACTATGAATTGTAACATCTTGGAAAAATATTTTCCATCAATCTTTTGATTTATAAAATTATCAATAAGCTTCATTAGGCAAGGATATAAGTCTAATGCAAAACAGGAATTAATTGTATTGATTGGTTTTTCAAGTTCTTCGATTTCCGGCTCCTCAAAAACCAGCCATAAATAATATTTAGAATAGCGTAACAACAAATTAATTATATCTTTATCATTATAATGCTTTCTTGCGCTTTCAAAGTACAACACAAAATCACTATAGATATTATCATCGTCAGAAACTTTATTATTTACAATAATCAAATAATCTTTAATAAAGCAACCAAACAAATTTAAATCATTATTAAATC
The DNA here is from genome assembly GCA_944326675.1 of Candidatus Gastranaerophilales bacterium. Taxonomy (GTDB): domain Bacteria; phylum Cyanobacteriota; class Vampirovibrionia; order Gastranaerophilales; family Gastranaerophilaceae; genus RUG14156. The sequence continues at coordinate 1,812 of CALVET010000087.1, read as the reverse complement.
TATGTTTTAAATTATATATTTCCCTAACTGCTTCAAATTCAAGATTAAAATCCAAAAATTTAAACAGTTTTTCCATTTGTTCAATGTAGTCCATATCAATATTCTACATTTGATTTGTTTGAATTCAAAAAAGTAATAAAACTTTATTTAATCAATTTCTATAACCCATGCCTGCTCTATAACCTGATATTGTATATAGCAAAGGCAGCGAAGGTTCAATCCATTTTAGTCCTGATAGCAAGGAAACCGTTGCAATATCATCAGTATGCAAACCTAAATCTAAAAGCTCCGGCTTTCTTTCTTTTATGTCTTCTTTTTTGATTTTAGGGTTAATCAAAGGACCAATGAAATTTTTCGTAATAAAATTTGCAATTTTTGACCCGCCCAAAACACCGGTCAAAATAATCCCTGATGTCATGCCTAAAGCTCTTGCGGTTTTTGAGGTAATATTTAATTTTTCCAATACCCCTAAAGCACATCCTGCACCAATATTACACATAAAAATATTTGCCAAATACTGATATAAACCTTCATTTATTTTATCGGGAACTTTTTCTTTTAAATTCTCTTTATTGTATGCATCAGCACCGACTCCGCCTAAAATACCGCCTATTACCGGCACTGCACCGTAAATAGACAAATATCCGATTTCTTGAAAAATATCTTTTGCTTTAATATTTTCAGGATCCGGTATCAATTTTTTTAAAAACTCTTTTCCTTTGGCAGTTTTTAAAGAAGAGAATAAATATTTAACCTCGCTTAGACTCAAAACATTCGTTTTTGCTTTTTTTAAAATTTCGACATTCTTTAAATCCAAAGATGAGGAATTTAAAAAATCAGAAATAAGTTTTTCATTTTTTTCTTTAATTTTTTCTAAAGCCTCTAAAGGAAGCCTTTTTGTAAGTTTTGAAGCGATTTTAGGAGCCAATAATGCACTTGATATAGCGCTTATTAAGACAATTGTTTTTTTTAAAAATTCTTTTTTTAAATTATTTTTTTCATCTTGATTTGATTTTTTTGCTTTCTCAAATAAATCATATGAATTTTTTGCCAAATATAGCCCGCCTAAAGAAAATAAAATTTTAGGCATGGACTTGTTTAATTTTGCAATCAGCAAAGGCTGATCAAGAAACTTTCCAAAAGAAGAAATATTATTTATCATCAGATTAACTCCTTATTAATAGCTTTTTTAAGACAAAATTCACTAAATAATTGGATTTTATTTAAAACATCATCATCTATAACATGCTCAATTTTACAAGCATTTTCATTTGCCTTTTTATATTCAATATTTAAAACTTGATTAAAGAATTTTAATAAAATTCTGTGTTTATTTATTATCTTTTTTGCCTCTTCCATGCCTTTTTGGGTAATTTTAATGCCTTTTCTTCCTTCGTAAATAATAAAATCCATATCAGCCAGCCTAATCAAAGCTTCAGATACAGAAGCTCTGGATATTGAAAATTTATTTGCAATATCAACTGCTTTAATATCTTTATTCTCGGAAATAAAAAAATAAATAAACTCTAAATAATCTTCAAGGCTTTTTGTTAACATTGTTAGGCTTCCCTTACTAATTTTAAATCAATTGTAAGGTATACCTAACATATTGTCAATACAGATTACACTTTCTTAATAAACAAAAGCGATTTCATTGCAATAAAAATATGTTTATAATATTATACAGATGTTATTAGATTACCTTTTCGGCTATTATTTCCAAATGGCATTTTAGCCAGCCTATTCCATAGAGGTCAGGATTAAACCGAAAAAAGAAAGGACAAGAAACTATGGCAGTAGCTACTTTAGTAG
>CALVET010000086.1 GCA_944326675.1 Candidatus Gastranaerophilales bacterium | reverse complement strand
TTATTAAGAAATTTTTTGCTAATTGTTCGCCATATTTGCCAATCGTTTTATTTGTCATAAAATAATTGTAAGACAAATATTTTTATATGGAGTAAAGTTTAATGGAATTACTTAAAAAGACAGCAGCCGAACAGCGCAAAGCCTTGATTAATAAAGAAGTAAGCGCGCTTGAACTTACAAAAGCATCTATTGAAAGAATTGAAAAATTAGATGAAAAATTGGGCGCTTTTAATTCGACAACTTTTGATGAAGCTATTGAAACAGCAAAAAAAGTTGATGAAAAAATTGCAAAAAATGAGGAAATTCCATTTCTGGCAGGTATTCCTACTGCCTTAAAAGATAATATGAATATGACAGGTTCTAAGACCACTTGTTCATCAAAAATTTTAGAAAATTTTGTATCACCATATGATGCTACAATAACAACAAAACTGAAAGAAAACCTTGTTCCGATTTTAGGAAAAGCAAATTTGGATGAATTTGCAATGGGTTCAAGTAATGAAAATTCTGCTTTTAAAATTGTAAGAAATCCATATAATTTAAATAAAGTCCCCGGAGGTTCATCAGGCGGTTCTGCAGCAAGTGTCAGTGCAAGCGAGGTAACTTTATCTTTAGGTTCTGATACAGGCGGTTCAATTCGTTTACCTGCTTCATTTTGTGGTATCACAGGCTTTAAACCTACTTATGGCAGAGTATCTCGTTATGGTTTAGTTGCTTTTGCTTCTTCATTAGACCAAATCGGGCCTTTTGGAAGAAGCATAGAAGACATTACTCATTTATATGAAGCCATAGCAGGATATGATACAAAAGATTCAACTTCGCTAAATATGGAAGTGGGTAATATTTCAGCTAATTTAAAAAAAGACATCAAAGGTCTAAAAGTTGGCGTTATTAAAGAATTAATGGCTGAAGGGGTTGCAGATGACGTTAAAGAAAGCGTTGAAAATGCAATAAAAACTTACGAAAAATTAGGTGCTGAAATTAAAGAAATTTCTCTGCCTTTATTAAAACACTCAATTGGTGTTTACTATATTGTTGCAACGGCTGAAGCAAGTTCTAATTTAGCTCGTTTTGACGGCGTTAGATATGGCTATAGAGCGCAAAATTGTGAAAATTTGTTAGACATGTATTGTAAAACAAGAGCGGAAGGTTTTGGCCCTGAAGTTAAAAGAAGAATAATGCTTGGAACTTATGCGCTGTCAAGCGGTTATTATGATGCTTATTATAAAAAAGCGCAGCAATTAAGAAGATTAATTGCAAATGATTTCAATAGAGCCTTTGAAAGCGTTAATATTTTAGTATCTCCGACTTGTCCTACAACAGCGTTTGACTTAAATTCAAAAGCAAATAATCCACTTGAGATGTATTTAACAGATATTGCTACAATTTCATCAAACTTGGTGGGAGCTCCTGCTTTATCTATGCCTTGCGGATTTGATAAAGACGGAATGCCTATAGGTTTACAGGTTATAGCAAAAAATCTTGATGAAATGACATTGTTGCAAAGCGCTTATGCACTGGAACAAGAGCTTGGGGTGTATAATCAAAGACCGAATATATAATAAAAAAATATAAAAAATATAAAATTCTTCAGAAATTTGTAAAATTAAGGCAATTTTTTTCTGAAGAATTTTTTTATTTATATATAGAGGATTTATATATGATGCACACAAATAACTTGTTTGCCGTTGAAATAAAGGCAAAAGCAAAAACATTTAGAAAAATAATCACATATTCTATATTCATGCTTGTTTTTTTAAGCTTTGTATATATGGTTTATTGGATTGGCGTTATGTCTGATAATATGATTTTGGATTACAGCGGGTATCTTTTTAATCCGCTGGCTAAGTTTCTATTTCCGTTTGATGATTCATTGTATATATATAGAAATACAAGTGTTCTTTTATTTTGTCTTGTTTTTCCTATGATGGCTCTATATTATGTCGTAGATAAAATTGAATGTAGATTATTGAAAGAAAATAATGATTATTTTGAAAATTTAGAGAAATTAAAACAAAAAGAAGAAGAAAGAAAACGTTTAAGAGAATTTGATATTATTAAAAGTTATTCAATATGTCTTTCTTTGAATTATAAAAATTCAAATATTAAAGATGAAACAAAAAAACATTTAAATAATACGGTTTTTTCAAAATTAAAAGAAACTCTTCAAGTTATAAGTAAAAGCATAAGTATTTCAATTAACGATGTTATGGTTATTTATTCAAGTAATTTTGAAGGTTACGATAAAATTTATTCGACATTATTAAAGTCTTTATCTAAAATTCAAAAGATTTTAAATGATAAATATAATATTGAATTAATTCCAAGTTTAACGACAGATGCGTATCAAAATGATGATATGATTAATTTATCAAAAATCAAAAAACAACACTTTGAAATTCAAAGTTTTAAAATGCAAAACAGAGCCCTTACAAGTGCACTATTTCGAAAAAAATATCAACATTTAAATCATAATAAATTTGCAGGCATTCCGATTGGCGAGTACATAACAACAGAAAAAAATTCAAATAATTCTTATGAATTAAATGTTGTTTATAAAGATTTAATTAAAACGTTAGCAAGTCTTTAATTTAAGACTTGCTATCATTATTTGAAATATATTCGCTTATTTTTTTAGCAATTTCACGACATTTTTCATGATCTGAAAGCATAATTTTTATATCTTGCAATTTTTTATCGTATGACGATTTTTTTTGATAGTCATTAAAACTATTTTTATCCATGGTGAACCTTTTTATTTGTCTTTAGAGAAAAACTCCATTATTCTATCAATTAAACCTTTGTAGTTTTCTTGTTTCTCTTCTATTACTTTACCATATTCTTCGGCTTTTTGGAAATTTCCTTCGGAATAATAAAATTCAGCTAAGATTTCTTTTGCTTGTTCATCTTTATCTATCCCATAAACTTTTTGCCAAAATTCAATTGCAACAAAGCGTTCTTTGTTTAATTGATATAGTTTTGCAAGTTCAATAAGGGTTGTCTTGTCTTTTGGGTTTTTATTATAGGCATTAGTAAATTCAACAATTGCTTCATCATTTTTTCCTTGAAGTTTATAGCAAAAGCCCCAGTTAAAATGTGCGCTAAATTCATCATTTAATTCTTCATATATTAAAGCTTTCATTTGAAAAGATAAAGCATCGGCAGAAATTATTTTGTCATAATTTTCAACTTCTTTTAAAGCTTCATTGAATTGTTTTGTATTATATAAATATTGAGCTTTTAAGATATGATAATTTCTTTTTTGTATTTTATCCAAACTTTCATAATTAATTTTGTTTAATAACTCAATAGCGTTTTCATTTTGTTCATCTTGAAGAAGAATTTTGATTTTTAAAAATTCGTCATCTACAACTTCAAGGGCTGCCTTTAAATCATTTGCCTTAAAATACAATTGAGCCAGCATGTTTTTTATGTTTTTATCATCTTTAAATATGTTAAGTCCTTTTTTTGCTATTGAAACTGCGCTTTCAATGCTATCTTCTTTCATATATAAATCAACAAGTTCAAAATAAGCGTCAAGTTCATCTTCTTTTAGCTCTAATATTCTTAAAAATTCATCGATTGCTTTTAAATTTTTCTTATATACTCGATAAAGTCTTGCTAATTTTCTTCTTGCTTCAATATTGTCAACATCAAGCTCTATTGCTTTTTTTGTATCGTTTATAGCATATTCAAGTTTATTTTGGGCGATATTCACATTTGCTCTAGCCAGATAATAATTAAACTTATCATCAAGTTCAAGATAAATATCCATAACGCAAGAAAGTGCAACTTCGTCAATCGGATTTAGCTTTATTATTTCGTTATATATTTCAAGAGCTTTTTCAAAATTTCTCTGTTCATATTCGTTTGCTGCATTTTGATGCATTAATTCTAAATTCGCCATATTTTATCCTTTTTGTTTTATTTTATCATAAATTAATTGATTATTATTGTGCAATATACATTTTAGCTAAATCTTCGCAGTGTTTAAATCCGCGAGCCAAAATATGTCTTGAAACAAGTTCGTTGTCATATTTTATTGTCTTATGTTCAACAAAAAATTTACCTTGTTTATCAATAGTTAATTGTAAATACACGGGCATTTTATCTTTTGTCATCGAACGACCTACAGATCCCACATTTATTACCGTTTTGCCGTTTTCTAAACTATAGCCGCAAGGTATGTGTGTATGACCGCACAAAATTAAATCAGCAGGTGACAAATCTACCATTTGTTCCACTTCTTTTGAAGATAGGTTAGGGTAAATATTTTCACTTTGATTTCTTGAAGACCCGTGGACAAGCTCTATTTTTAAATTGTTTAGTTCGATTAATTTTTTTTCGGGCAAATTTCTAACAAAATCAATATATTTTTTATCGGTAATTTTAACATCTTCTTCTAATGAATAGCCCATGCAGCTATAGGCTTCTTTTGTTTTTTTGATTAGTTCTGCCGTACAATTTGCAACCATTTTATCTGTGTTGCCTTGAATTATTTCAAAATTTTCTTTATATTTTTCCTTTAGTTCAAAAATTTTATTGCAAACATAATTAGGGTTATATCCTGCTAAAATTATATCGCCAAGGCAAAATATTTTATCGGGGTTAAATTTTTCAATATCTTCCATAACTTTATCAAACGCCAATGCATTTGCGTGAATATCAGATATAACAGCAATTTTCATATATTCTCCTTTATTTATAAATTATTTTCGCATTTTTTATTGAATTTGTTTTATATATAGACATATTAGGATTCATCAAAGACATAAATTCTATGTCTGCTGACATATTATGAAGATAGACTACTCCGTATCTGGTCTTAACATAGTCATTTTTAGATATTCTTTTTAAATATTTCATAGAGTTAGTATCTACATAATGCCAGTGAATTTTTTTATTATCCTTAAGTAGAGGGAAATAATCAAGATATTCGTCTCTGTCATTTGTTATTGCGTGGATTTCATAATCAGATGAGTAATTTTTTATGTCATTTTGAATAAAATTCATAAAATCATCAAGGCGATACATCTCCCTTAATGGCATCGGGTGCGTCATTAAAAGGCAGATTGCAAATATAGCAATTGAATAAATTCCTTGAATCATCCTGTAGACTTTATTTTCTTTAATGAAATGAAAAATAGAACTGATTGAAACAACTTCTAATAAAAATAAAATCCCGTAACCTGCTAAAAGAATTCTTTTGTGCAAAATCGGCTTAATATAAATTGAAATAACGGATGAAATAACTAAAATAAAAGCTATAGAATAAATTGAAAATATAAATAAATTTTCTTTATCATTGTCTTTTTTAAGATTGATTTTATTTAACCATTTTTCAGGTAAAAAGGACATAATTTGTATAATTAAGAGTATTATACATAAAGCTAAAAATACATATTTATTTATAAAGTATTCATTAATTGTGTATAAAAAAGTATTTTTGGATAATTCATCTATCCAAGAATTAAAGCTTTGATTAAATGAAATTTTGTATATATGTATTAAATAGGGTAAAAATGATATTCCGATTAAAATGTTTGATAAGAAAAATTTAAAAAGCTCTTTCTTTTCTTTTAAAAGGCAAGATACACCCCACAAAAAATTTCCCATAACAAAAATGGTTAGAATATAGTGTGTATTTATTGCAAAAATTGAAAGAATGGTAAACAAAGCTAAATTTTTGATTTTAAAATCTTTTAAATATTTAAAAAGAAAATAAATAACCGCCAAGCTTAAAAACATTGCCATAGAATAACATCTTGCTTCTTGCGCATGGTATATAAAAATAGTATTAATTGAAGCATAAAATGCGCCAAACAGGGCTGTTTTGATTGATTTTTTGTTGTCGTTTTTTAATAGCAGGAAAGTCATTGGAATAATTAATATGCTAAAAATAAAAGGCAAAATTCTTAAAACTAAATCTGATGAGCCAAATATTTTAGATATAAAATATTCTAAAATAAAAAACATCGGAGGATTTCCCGCATCATTAAATGTTGAGGTAAAGTCTTTAATTGCAACGGTTTTAGTATAGATTTCATCCAGCCATAAAGGATATTCCAAAAATCCGACAAGTCTTAAAAATATTCCCAAAAGAATTATTGCACCAAAAATATAATAAGGTGTGTTTTTGGGAAATTTAAAGTTGAAAATCTCTTTTTTAAAATTGTAGATTAAATAAGCTATTAATAGCCAAAAATATGGAATAATAAAAAAGTACCAATTATAAAATAAAGCTAAAAACAGATTGCAAATGTGTGATAAATAACCTTTATAATTGCCGCCATAATTTAGCTTATATGCCATATAGCCTTCTTTTATGCCGTCTGTTTCCATTTCAAAATGTTTTTTCTTTAATTTTAAAATGTCTGCTTTATTTAAAAAATCTGTTTTTTGACCTGTGTATAAACTTAAACCCACGATACTTTTATCAAAATCTTTTATGTCATCAGGATATGCTATATAAAGATTTTTTATTTTAGAATCAGAAAACCCTGCAATCTGATTATTGAATTTTAAGGAGTAAATGTTTGTTATCCCGTTGTTTTCAAGATTTAGACAGTAATCATTAAAACAGGCAAAAATATTTTTATTATATTTTTTATTTAGCTCAAGATTAATCGTAATAGGATTTAAGGGTGTGTTAAATCCTTCAATTTCAAATTTGTAGGGGTATTTTAAAAATAAAGAAATTATTGAATATAGGCTAAAAATAATTAAAACCCAAAAAGCGGTATTTATAATTGCGTTTTTTCTTTTTTCTATTGCTTGTTTATCCACTAACCTCTCCTTATAAAATTTATGTTATAATTCTAACATATTTTTAAATTAAGGGTGGTTTGTAAATTATGGAAAAAATTCAAATAAAAATCGGGGATGTAAAGATAGGGGCAGGCGCTCCTGTATCAATTCAATCTATGACAAATACAAAAACAGATGATACATATTCTACGCTAAAACAAATTGAGGCTTTAGCGAATGAAGGCTGCGACATAGTAAGATTAGCCGTTTTGAATAAAAATTGTGCCTATGCACTAAAAGAAATTGTCAAAAATTCTCCCATTCCAACAGTTGCCGATATTCATTTTGACTATAGATTAGCTTTAATTGCTATGGATATGGGAATAAATGCCTTAAGAATTAACCCCGGTAATATCGGAAATATAGACCATACAAGATGTGTTGTTGAAATGGCAAAAAAAACAAATACCCCAATAAGAATTGGAGTTAACGCAGGCTCCTTGGAAAAAGATTTATATGAAGATAAAACTCTAAATCTTGTTGATAAAATGATTATTTCAGCCAAAAGACACATAAAAATTCTTGAAGATTTAGATTTTAATTTAATTAAGGTATCTTTAAAATCGTCCGATGTTATGACTACAATAAAAGCTTACGAAAAAATATATACTGAAATTCCCTACCCTCTGCATATAGGTTTAACAGAAGCCGGCACTCTAAGAGGAGGAATTGTCAAATCTTCAATTGCAATCGGGGCTTTATTAGCACAAAATATAGGAGATACAATAAGAGTTTCCTTAACTGAAAATCCGATTGAAGAAGTTAAACTTGCAAAAGAAATCTTAAGAGCTTTGAATTTAAGGAAAGGCGGAGTTAATTTCATATCTTGCCCCACATGCGGAAGAACACAAATTGATTTAATCGGATTAGCTAAAAAGGTGGAAGAAAGATTTTCAAATATTCAAGTTCCAATTACAATTGCAACCATGGGTTGTCCTGTTAACGGTCCAAAAGAGGCAGCAGGGGCTGATTATGGCATAGCAGGTGCAATTGGAGAAGGTTATATATTTAAAAAAGGGCAAATGATTAAAAAAGTTCCGCAAGAAGATTTATTAAACGAGCTTGAAAAAATAATATATTCGGACTTAAAAATTTCTTAACACTTTGTAAAAAACAAAACATGTTATATAATATAAGAAAATGGTTATTGTTTGGTAAAGGATATATTAATGAAAAAATTATTAGTATTACTTGGAGTTATGGCTTTTTTACCGGCGGCTTCTTTCGCTTATTACAATGAAAATGAAACATCAGATGTAGATGTTTTAAGAGCTCAAGGTTATAGTGACAGCGCTTTAATGATGGTAGATTTGGCAAACGATATAAATAAAGGTCAAAATAGTACATATACACGTCGTTTTCAACCAAAAACCCCGAAGAATAAATGGGGAAATGCATATACTTATTTAAAAAGATATGTTGACCCGTTCCAAGATGATGGCAAGTTTGGAGAGCATCAAATTAACTTTACAAATACTTGGATGGATGATACTACTCATTATTCTTCAGGTCTTGAAGAAAAATCTGTTGTCGAAAATTTATAGAAATATTTTTACTACCAAAAATAATATTGAAAAAACAGGAACAACGTAGTTTATCGTTGTTCTTTTTTTGAGTTGTTTTTTAATTAAATTTTTATCAAAACAATAAACATTTTGAATTAATTTTAATGAATTTATTAAAATCATCATAAATGCAAATATAATTAATATAACGCCGACAAAAGCATAAATATCAAACAAATAAAAGCTTTTAATGATACTTAAGAATGATGCGGTTATTCCGCTATAGATAATTGATGACATAATAAGAATGAGCATGCTTAATAATACGGCAAAAAACCTGTTGTTGAAAAATATGGAAGTTATTAGATTAAAATTAATTTTATTTGGATTGTAGTTTAATTTTAAAATAGCCAATAGTGAATATAATCCTAAAAATAAAATAGCAAAATTAAATCCTGCTTTAATATTAAAGTTGTTGTATCCAAAAATAATAATATTTAAAATAACAAGAAGGTTAAAAACAGAGTTTGTATTTGCGAAAAATTTTACAAGATTTTTTTGTTTAAGTGCAAATATTGAAAATATTGTAATAGCGAATAATATAAACGCAATAATTGAGATAAAGCAGGCATTTGAATTAAAATTTTGATATAAAGACATTTTGTTAAAAGAACAAATGCCAAGATAAGGCAAATATACAAATAAAAGAAAACTATATGCTGAATTTGTTTTGTAGTTTTTGTCTATTTGATAATTGTAAAATGGAAATAACCCCATTTTTAAAATGACTGCTAAAAAAAGACAAACGTTTATTATATTTAACTGTAGGTCATTTCTAATAAATAAGCTGCATAAGTAAAAAGAATAAAACAAAAAGCTTGAACAGAAACTGATAAATACAAAATCAGGGCAGTAAATTTCATATTGTCTTATTCTCATATTTGAAGCGTATTTGTATATTAAAAATACACTTAAATCTAAAAAGAAAAATATTAATAGCATATTTGTACTTGATATGAGAATATTTCCCACTGCAAGTAATAATAAAAGAATTGAGTTTAGTATCGGAGTTTTGATTTTAATTTTTCTGTTTAATTTATAGTGTGTAAACATAAATAAAAGTAAAATTACATTCAAAGAAATTTTTGTTAAAATAATGCTTTTATCCAGCACAAATAAGTTGTTTATAAAATAAACTTCATAATTTTGATTATATAAAAAGCTGTTTATGCAAATTCCGGATAAAAACAACAAACTTAATATTAAAGCTCCGTTTGTAATAAAGTCGGAAATTCTTTTGGCATTTGATTTTCTTTTGAAAAATAAAAATAAAAATAAATTTAAGATAACTCCTAAAGCACATATTAATTCAGGAGAAAAATAAGAAATTAATTCAGTTAATGTAATTTGATTGTTTAAATTTAAGATTATATTTTCCATTTTTTAACTTCCGATATTAAAACTGTTAACCATTAAATTGAATATATTTTGATAGCCTATTGCCATGATAATTGTTAAAAATATAAGAATATAACAGCAAAAACCGCTGCTTTTTGACGTAAGCATTTTAAAATTTGGGCTTTCATTTGGTTCGATAAGGATTTTATGGGTTAAATTTAATGTATTCAAAATTATAAAAAATAATCCAAATGCAATAATATATATAGATAAATTTAAAATATTTCCCTCCCAGTCAAACGAAAATATTGAAGTTAAAACACTAAAAGTTGTACTAAACATCAATAAAAATGGAGCTCTTATTAAGTTTAAAATGCTAAACAAAAATACAAGCTTAAAAGATTTTTGAGTAATTTTTTTGAAGTTATCTGCTAAATCTGTATTAAATTTATTAATCAGTATTAAAAATATAAAGCCTAAAAGCAGATATGAAATTATTACAGATAAAATATAATAAATTGTTTGGTTTACGCTCTCAGAACTAAAAACAAACAAGCCAAACAATCCGATTATGATATTTGGAATGATTGAATTTATAAAAAAATCTAATAAAGAAGTTGTTCTATAGGACAAAATCAGATAATAAATGAAGTTGAAAATTAAGTATAGTGCTATATATTCCTGATAGTGATAAAATAAAAAGTCAAACATAGTATATGTTTTTACAAGCAATATTAATCCGATTAAAATTGAAGAAATGGTATTAATAATTTCAATGAATGCGTTTGAAGAGTTTGGATTTTTTATTATATTAGTATTAAACGGGATAAAATTAAAAAATTTAAACAATAAAATCAAAAATCCAATAAAGGCAATGCTAATTGATATATCGCTAATATGATATAAATTGTTTGCTATATTGGAATAATCAAAACCAATGTCGTTAAGTAAAAAATATCTTATAAAATCATAGCCCATAAGAAATATTGCAACAAGAAAAACGGCGCAATTTTCAATTAATTTAAATTTTAAATATTGTTTTTCTTTTTTTGATTTTGTGTAGATATTTTGCATAAAATAAAAAATTAACATAAACCAAAAAATACACTGCAGTGAAATAAATATATTATCAACAAGGGCAAATGTTTGAATTAACCCCAAAAGAAAAGCCAAGCAAGAGTAAAACACCCTATATAGTTTTGTAATTGAATTTTTTGAAAATATAGAAAACAGCATAAAAATAAATGCGCTTAAAAATAAAATCAAGGATGAAACCGTATCAAGCGAAAAATGTAAATTAAATATTGAAAAATTGAATTTATCAACAAGAAATATAATGCTTGAAATTACTATAAAATTTATTATAAAAAAGCCGCCCGATAAATTTCTTATATGAATAGGGTTTTTTATAAAATAGCTCAGGCTTAATAAAATTGCAAAAATAAAAGGCAAAAATATTGAAAGATTTAATATTATATTTTTTATATTTTCAAATATTTCAAGCATTTATTTTTCTCCGAAAAGTATGATAAAAATCGTTAAAAGTACAACCAAAGCAATTATTATAAAAATATTTCCAAAGGTTCTAAAGTTGTTATTTCTTAGACTTTTTAAAACAAATAAAGATAAAATTCGATTAAATATCTTTAAAATAAATAAAATGACATTTTTTGTAATTTTATCATTTATAAAATGAAGGATTTTTGAAAGAATATTAGGAATTGTTTCAAAAATTAAAAGATGGGTTTTTTCTAAAATAAATCCTTTTTGTTTTATTAAGAAATGTTTTTTAATTGTTGTTTTGTCTTTATATAGTAAATAACAAACAATAATTAAAATAATGATGTTTAATATCATGTAAGCTAATAATACTGGTACTTCATTATAAGTTAAAAAGAGATATATAAAAACCGAATTTATTATTGATAAAATATATCCGAAAATTATTTTTGTATTTTTTTCAAAAATAAGAAAGATTATTGAAGATATTATGCTAAAAATAAGTAAAATTTTAAAACATAAAATAGATTTAGGTATAAATTCAAAAATCGGCAGAGTTTTTAATAAAAGAACATAGCCTAATATACTGCTTGCGCAGGTTATGATTGATATATAGAGAATATTTGATGAATTTACAATAAAACTGTAAAAGCAGCTAAAAGGTAAGATAAACATTCTTGAAGCTATTGCAATAATAAAACCCAAAGCACATAATATAAATTCCATGGGATTTATAATTCCATATGTATAGCTTATAAGCTCATTTAATTCATAATAATCTAAAGAAGTTGACTGAATGTATCCTTGAGAAAAAATTGCATATTTGAATAAAATTAAAACCGATATTAAAAATAAAATATCGCCAAAAGAAAAGATTCTATAAAATCTTGTTATGTTGTATTTTGCATAATCTTTGAATATGTCAAAATAAGAAAAAATAAAAATTAAAATTCCTTGAATTATCCACAAAAATAAACTTTGCATTAGAGATTGGCCGGAAATAAAAAGGTATGTATTAAAACTCAATAGAGCTAAAAATATATAATATCTTTGTTTTGTGAATATGTATTGCTTTTTTTTATTAAAATAAATTATTGAATAAATTGAAATTAAAAAATAAACCAAAGATGAATATATCAAAAGGTCAATATTATTGTTGTCGATTAATACTCCGAAATTAAGCCTTAGTTCTTCTGTTAAAGTTATTTCTTTAAAAAAACTTATGTTTTTATCAAAAAGATAAAACATTTTTAAAAAAACAAAAGTCAAAAGGGAAATTAAATTAAAAACGCTTACTCCCCAGTTTATGAGTTTTTTGTTTAAATATTGCCCCGATAAATTTGCAATTATTAATAAACATGCAAATATTAAAGGTAGAAAAATTGCACCGCCGCTGATTAAAATGCTAATATCCATAGGATTATCTTATATATTTTTTAACTTTTTAGCAATACAATATTTTATTTAGAAAGTTTTTGGAATAGAATTAAGTTAAATACAAGTTAGAATGGAGAAATAACCAATCATGAAAATGTCAAAACTTTTTGTGCAAACCCTTAGAGAATTTCCTAATGATGCTGAAGCAATTTCGCATAAATTATTGGTGAGAGCAGGCTATATTAAAAAGCTTGCAAATGGGATTTACACATATATGCCTTTAGCTCAAAGAGGTTTGACAAAGATTTCAAATATTCTAAGAGAAAAAATGAATGCTTCAGGAGCCCAAGAATTATTAATGCCTTTTGTACAGCCTGCAGAAGTTTGGCAAAAATCAGGCAGATGGCAAAAATACGGAAAAGAACTTTTAAGATGTAAAGATAGACACGATAATGAAATGTGTCTTGCTCCGACTCATGAAGAAGTTATTACAAGCGTTGTAAGCGAAGTTGTTAATTCATATAAACAACTGCCTTTAAATGTTTATCAAATTCAAACAAAATTCAGAGATGAAATCCGTCCTCGTTTTGGTTTATTAAGAGGTAGAGAATTTATAATGAAAGACGCATATTCATTCCATACATCTCAAGAGGATTTAGAGCGTGAATATGAAGTTATGGGTAAAACTTATACTTCAATTTTTAATCGCTGCGGTCTTGAAACAAAAGCCGTTCAATCAGATTCAGGTGCAATAGGTGGCGCTGTTTCTCATGAATATATGGTCTTAACGGATACCATGGTTGGAGAAAATGATGTATTTTATTGCAAACATTGTTCATATAGTGCAAATTCTAACCATGCAATTTCAAAATTACCCGTTGAAACAACAGATGGCGGATTTGATAAAGAAGAAATTGTTGATACTCCAAATACAAAAACAATTGAAGAATTAGCTAAATTTTTAAATGTTAATCCAAATTGCATTTTAAAAGCAGTTGCCTATATTGCCGATTCAAAGCCTGTAGTTGCAATGATTAGAGGTGACAAAGAAGTTGAAGAAACAAAATTAATGAATGTATTAAATGCTATTGAAATTCGCCCCATGGAAAATAGCGAAGTAAAAGAATTTTTAAACAGCGAAGCAGGTTTTATTTCATACAGAAATGTTGATAAATCAAAAGTGAGAGTTGTTTTTGATAATACTGTTAAAGGAATGAAAAATTTTGTTCTTGGTGCTGATATTAAAGATAAGCACATTGTTGGCGCTAATTTAGAAGATGGAATTGAGTTTCATGATATTTCATTGGTCAAAGAAGGCGAATTTTGTCCTGTTTGTAATAAACCCTTATATGTAACAAAGGGAATTGAGGTTGGAAATATATTCCAGCTTGGAACAAAATATTCTGAACCCATGGGTGCTTGCTATACGGATGAAAAAGGGCAATTAAAGCCTTATATTATGGGTTGTTACGGAATTGGGGTTTCAAGAACCATGGCGGCTGCCGTTGAAAAATACCATGATGATTTTGGAATAATTTGGCCGATTGAAATTGCACCTTATCATGTTGATATTGTACCTGTAAATATAGATGATGAAATGCAATCTAAGGTTGCGTATGAAATTTATGAAAAATTAATTAAAGAAGGTATTGAAGCGGTTATTGATGACAGATCGGACAGAGCCGGCGTTAAATTTAAAGATGCTGATTTAATAGGCTTCCCGATTAGAATAACCGTAGGAAAAACTATTCAAGATGGTCTTGTAGAATACAAAACAAGAAAAGATGGTGTTATGATTAAAATAACACCGAATGAAGCCATTGAAAAAGTAATAAATTATGTCAAAAAATCCTCTTAAATTAAAAATTGCATATTTGTATCCTGATATATTGCAAAGTTTTTGCGATAAATCAAATATTGATGTTTTTATTCAAAGGGCTAAAGAAAGAAATATTGAAGTAAGTTTGCATGAAATATACGCAACAGACAGAGTACAGGCTTCAAAATATGATTTTTATTATATTGGCGGCTCTAACAACAAAGCTCTTGATTACGCTTTAGGTTTTTTAAAGAAAAACGAAGAAGAAATTAAAGTTGCGGCATATTCTAATGTACCTATGCTTGCGATTAATTGCGGTTATCAGCTTTTTGGAAATTCATATCAATTGCACAATCAGACAAAAAAAGAAGGTTTAAAAATATTTGATATTGAAACAATTGCAGCAAAAAGATTATATTATGGTCCTTTGGTGGGAACATGTCATTTTTTGAAGAATAGAACGGTTGTCGGTTTTGAAAACCATGGTATGACAACAATTTTAAAATCAGGCGTAAGTCCGTTTTTAATTGTGCAAAAGGGGAATGGGAATAACGGCAAAGATAAGACAGAGGGTGCTCGGTTTAATAATGTTGTAGGAACTTATCTTACAAGCCCTCTATTAGCTCAAAACCCGCATCTATGTGATTTTTTTATTGCAGTGGCTTTAAGAATTAAATATAAATGTAAAATTCCTCTTGCACCGCTTTGTGATGATATTGAATGGTATTCACATAACTTTATTTTAGAAATAAAATAGTTTTTAAAAATTTATTTCTATAATAAAATTAATTTATGCTTTTAGTAATAGATATTGGAAATACAAATACCTCTTTAGGGGTTTATGAAAATAACAGTTTGATTGAAACTTTCAGACTTTCATCTGATTACAAAAAAACAGATGACGAATATGGAATAAGTTTATTAACAATTTTAAATCACAATAATTTAACTTCTAAGATAAAAGGAGCAATTGTTTCATCTGTTGTTCCTCAATTATGCGAAATATATAAAAATGCAATCAGAAAATATTTAAAAATAGAAGCAATAAGCTTATCTTATAAATCTAAAATGCCTATTAAACTGGCATTGAACAACAATAAAGAAATTGGTGCAGACAGAATTGCCAACGCTGCGGCTGCAACAATAAAATATAAATTGCCTGCAATAGTTATTGATTTTGGTACTGCAACAACTTTTGATATTGTAGATAGAAATGCTTGTTTTATTGGAGGTATTATTGCCCCAGGGCTTAAGATACAAGCTAATTCTTTATCGCAATTTACTTCTAAATTGCCGAAATTAAAAATTGAAGCACCTGATAAAGCTATAGGTAAAAGCACAATTTCAGCTATGCTTTCAGGGATTGTTTTAGGTCACAAATGTTTAATTGAAGGCATGATAAAAAAATGCGAAGAAGAATTAAACGAAAAAGCTACAATAATCGCAACGGGCGGATATTCTTCAGTGTTATTTGATAATATGGATACCATATTTGATTATATAGATAAAGATTTAACTTTGTTTGGTTTAAAAGAATTGTATAATTTAAATAAATAAGAGGTAAAAATGACAAAAACTATGGAAAAATTAACTTTAAAAATAAAAAAGTTGTCAAACTTTGTTTCTATGCCCGAATATAAAACACAAGGCGCTTCCGCTATGGATTTAATTGCTGCAATTGAAAATGATGTTGTTATTCCTTCAGGCGAAATAAGAATGATTCCGACAGGAATTGCAATCGAACTACCCCACAACACTGAAGCTCAGGTTCGTTCTCGTTCAGGTTTGGCAATTAAAAAAGGGATTGCCGTTGTAAACGGTATAGGAACAATAGATGAAGACTACAGAGGTGAAATTTGTGTGGGTTTAATTAATCATTCTAAAACCGATTTCACAATTCAAAGAGGTGACAGAATTGCTCAAATGGCAATAATGGAGGTTTTAAAACCTGAAATTGTTGTAGCTGATGATTTATCAGACACTCAAAGAGCAGAAGGCGGTTTTGGCTCAACAGGTGTCAGATAAAGGTGTTTGTGGAATTATAAATATAGAAATGTATGGATTTAATTTTCAACTAGATGATTTTCAGCTTGAAGCCATAAAACACATTGAAAATGGCAAAAGTGTCGTGGTTTGCGCTCCGACGGGCGCAGGAAAAACTTGTATTGCTCAAAGCGCCATACATTTGGCTTTAGAAAAAGGAGAGAGGATTTTTTATACAACTCCATTAAAGGCGCTTTCTAATCAAAAATATAATGATTTTTCAAATATATACGGCAGTGATTTAGTTGGTCTTTTAACCGGAGACACCACAATAAATAGAGATGCTCAAATTGTCGTTATGACAACGGAAGTATTTAGAAATATGCTCTACGGCACTACTTTTGGAACTTTAAAAGATAATTTGAATAATGTTAAATATGTTGTACTTGATGAAGTTCATTATATGAATGATGAATCAAGGGGCACTGTTTGGGAAGAAAGCATTATTTATTGCCCTACCAATATTCAAATTATAGCTTTATCTGCTACTGTTAAAAATTCAAAACAGTTAACTGATTGGATTAACACTGTTCACTCTAAAACAGAGCTTGTTTATACTGATTTTAGGCCTGTACCTTTAAGATTTTTTTACTATGATTCATCTAAACCTCATACGATTTTACCTTTGTTGACTCCATCAGGTGATTTAAATAAAAAAATTAAACCGGAGAGTAAATTCAAGTATTTCAATAAAAAAGAAAAAGTTAAAAACCCCACAGTAAGCGTTGTTGAAGTATTAAATGAAAAAAACATGCTTCCGGCTATTTATTTTACTTTTTCAAGAAAAAAATGCGACGAAAATGCTAAAAAATGTTTAAAATTAGAGCTTTTATCAAAAGAAGAAAAATTTGAACTTAATAAAATTGTTGATGAATACATAAAAGAATATCCGTATTTAGAGAGCAATCCTCAATTAGATTTAATCAAATCAGGAATTGCAGCCCACCACGCAGGACTTTTACCTGCTTGGAAAGCTTTAGTTGAAAAATTGTTTCAAAGAGGTTTAATAAAAGTTGTTTTTGCAACAGAAACTCTTGCTGCAGGAATTAACATGCCGGCCAGAACTACAATTATAAGCTCAATTTCAAAAAGGACCGACTCAGGTCATAGAATGTTAACAGCTAATGAATTTCTTCAAATGTCCGGTAGAGCAGGCCGTAGAGGCATGGATGATATTGGTTATGTTGTTATAATTGGAACTCCTTTTCAAACTCCTGATGAAGTAGCAGTATTGGTTAAATCTGACGCCAATCCTTTAGAAAGTAAATTTTCACCCGGTTATTCAATGGTATTAAATTTATTACAAAGATTTTCTATAGATGAAGCAAAAGAGCTTATCTTTAAAACGTTTGGCTATTTTTCTTCAACTGATAGGTTAACTCCTCTTTTATCAAAACGAGAAAAAAGGCAGCAAGATATTTTAGCTGCTCATGATTTTACTTGCAGATGGCACCATGACGATAAGGATTTTGAAGAATATAACAAATTAAAAAATCTGTATGTTCAAACAAGAACTATATATAAAACCTTAAAAAGACAAGCAAAAGGAAAATATAAAAATCCCGAAAATGCGCCTGAAGTTATTGAATATAGAGAAAAATCAAAAGAACTTTTAAGAAAAATCGAAACTTTCGGCTGTAACGCTTGTAAAATTTATAAAAAACATAGAAAATGTATTGAATTAACTCAAAGATATGAAAAAGAAATCAAAAAGCTGGATAAAGAAATCGAATTTCAAAAAGATGTTTATTGGCAAAAGTTTTTAGCACATAAAAATATTCTTGAAATAACCGGTAATTTAAAAGATAATTATCCGACAGAACGCGGTAAAATTACGATGGCTTTAAGATGTGAAAATGAATTGTACTTATCTGAAATAATTTTATCGGGATTGTTAGATAACCTTTCGTGTTCTGAATTATCTTCTGTGATTTGCGCTATTATAAGTGAAGATATCAGAAAAAATGACGAAGCTATTTCAAAACCCTGTTCAAAGGAAGTAAGAAAAGTTTTAAATAAAATTAAAGATATAAGGAGAAAAATATTTCTTCTTGAAAGAGATAATAATATCGAAAATCCAATGTATCTAAATCAACATTTTTGCTGGTTTATTGAATATTGGATAGGTGCAAATTTAAACCCCGAGAATAATCCTGTGGAAACTTGGGAAAATATGTTTTCTGAAACAGAATTTTCTCAAGGAGACGTGGTAAGAACATTTAAAAGAACAATTGATATATTAAGGCAATTGACAATTTTAGATAATATTTCGCAAAATTTAAAACAAACTGCTCGTGATGCTATTAAATTAATCAATGTTGAACCGATAAATGTTGATTAATCATCCTCTAAAAGCTCGCCTACGTTTTCAATTAAGTTATTGTATACATCAATTGTAGTGGGGCAAATGTAGAGTTTTCTTTTAACAAGACTTTTAATGGTTTCTGTGAAACATTTTAAAATTGCTAAATCAAGTCCTATAACACCTTTGTTTTTTTCAATTATTTTCCATATCTTTTTAGAATATTTTTCATCTCTGGTATTGGGTTCAATTTTGTCTGCCAGAAAAATAATCTTATCAAACAGTGTCATATCAACTGCGCCTATTGTATGATTTCTTACGGCACTTATAATTTCATTGTCATCTATTTCAAATATTGTTTTTACAAAGTAAGCACCGGCAATAGCATGGTAAGTTTTTGGATTTTTTAGTTCGGAATCTAAATAGCCTGTTTTGATTTCATTTTTAATGATTTCCATTAATTTAAAATCATCTTGATTTTTGGCGCAATCATGAACTAAACCTGCTAAATATGCTTTATCTTCGTCTTGGTTGTATATTTTTGCAAGTTTTTGAGCACATAATGCGGCGCCTAAAGAGTGTTTATATCTTTTTTCAGTTAGATTTTCCGATAGCCAATTTAGAATATAATCTGTTGTTTTCAATGTATTTTTTAACCTCGTAAGTAACTAAACCCGTAATATCTTGATTTTCAATGATGTATTTTCTTATCATATTTGATGAAACATTAAGAAAATCGATGTTTAAAATTTCAAAATCGTAGTCTTTGTTTTTTAAATATTCAAGCGCTCTTGAGCTTAATACTTGTCCGTTTTGAAATTTTCTTGGAATAACTATAAAGTGAATTTTTTCTTTTAAAATTTCAGGCTCTTTCCAATTTTCAATTTGAAAAAATTGGTCATATCCTATTATGAAATTAATTTTTTGATTGTCGTTTTCTTCAGATAATCTTTGAATTGTTCGATAGGTATAGCTTGGAACTTTTAATCTGTGTTCAATATCTGATGTATTATCTTCTCCTACTGCTAATTGAACCATTTTTAATCTTCGAGAAAATGAGGCTAGTTCTGAAGTTGATTTGTGAGGAGGTATATAAGAAGGTACAAAAATTATTTTTTCAAAGCCAAGCTTTTCTTTTACCTGTCTTGCAATTTCTATGTGTCCTTTGTGAATAGGATTAAAAGTGCCAAAAAAATAACATTTCATATTAATTATTATTATATTACAATAAAATTAATTATGTATAATTTTGATTCTCTAACGTTAAAATATTTTTATGAAGAAAATAAAGATTTTATTTTAAATTCTGTCGTGCAAAAAATTCAATTGCCATCAAGATATGAAATTATTTTAAATATAAGAAACATAAGCCAATCAAAAAATAAAAAGTTATATATAAACATAAATCCTAAATATCCTCATATTTGTTTTATTGATGAAAATACAAGTAAAAAAAGAGATATAAAAATTCCACAAAAACCGCCAATGTTTTGCATGCAATTAAGAAAATATTTAAACGGTTCTAAAATTCAAGATTTTAAACTAGTCAAATATGAAAGAATATTGGAACTTTATTTTGATTATTTTGATGAAATAGGTTCAATAACTAAAATGTGTTTGGCTATGGAATTTATGGGCAAACATTCAAATATTATTTTATATAATGCTCAAACAAAAATAATAACAGGTTCTATACACAATATCTCGCAAGATAAAAGCTCAATAAGAGAAATTTATGGCGGGATAAAATATATTTATCCTCCCATAAAACAAAAACTCGATATTTTAAATGTCAGCTATTCGACTTTTTATGAAATAGCTAAAAGCAAAAATATTAAAGAAATTAGTGAAAATTTTTATTATTTTAATCAATCTTTATTGAATGAAATTTTTGATAAATACTGTGATTTTGAAGAAATTTTTAAACTTCTTCAATCGCTTCAAAATCTTGAAAATAAAGAGTTTATCTGTTCATTTTGGCAAGGTGAAAAAAGCGTTAACAATTCAATTGACGGTTATTTCTCAAATATCATGTTTGATGAAATTTTAAATTCTAAAAAATCTAAACTAAAAAAATATTTATCAAACGATATTAAAAAATTAACTAAAATCATTCAAATTAAGCCCGATATTTCAAAAGCTCTAAAATATAAAGAAAACGCTGATTATATAATGGCTTATATGTATTTAATTAAAGAAGGTCAAAAAGAGTTCAGTGCGGATGATAAAGTAATTGAGCTTGATGAAACAAAGTCTGTAAATGAAAATGCGCAAAAATATTATGCTCTTTATAAAAAAGCTAAAACAAGTTATGAGTATAATTTTTCAAGATATCAAGAAGCAAAAGATAAATTGGATTATTATGAAAGCATTTTGTTTAACATTGAAAATTCAAATACTTTTGAAGAATTAAACGATATTAAAAATGAATTAATTGATTTAGGTTTAATTCAAGATAAAAAAGAAAATGAAACATCTAAAATTCAAAAAATTGAATTTAGGGGATTTGAAATTTATATCGGTAAAAATAATAAACAAAATGACTATTTAATTTCTAAAATTGCTTCAAAAGAAGATTTGTGGTTCCATGGGCTTAATTTTCCTTCTGCACATATTATTTTAAAAGTTCCAAATAATAAAAAAGAACCAAACAAAGAAGTGTTGGAATTTTGTGCTAAATTAACAAAAGAAAATTCAAAAGCTAAAAATTCAGGTAAAACTTCAATTATCATGACTAAAAGAAAAAATCTTAAAAAGCCGCCAAACACTTATTTGGGTTATGTTACATATAAAAACGAAACAGAAATTGTAGTTTAGATAATTTTTTTTGTAATATAATAAAGTTAAGTTAACAAGATAAAAAAGGAATTAAAAATGCAGGTTTCATATGAATGGTTAAATGAATTTGTTGAATTAGCGGGAATTACTCCTGAAGAAATTGCGCATAATCTTACAATGTCAGGTCTTGAGGTTGAAGAGATTGAATATAAAAAACCTGCTTTTACAAATATTGTTACAGCAAAAATAATTAAAATAGATAATCATCCGAATGCCGATAAGCTTCATCTTGTTACTCTTGATATAGGCGGAGTTGAAAAAAGAGTTGTTTGCGGTGCGCAAAATATTGAAATAGGTCAAATTATTCCTTATGCTTCTGTTGGTTCAAAAGTTCTAAATCGAAAAACAGGCGAACAATTTGAACTTACTCCTGCGGTCATCAGAGGAGTTGAATCTCAAGGAATGCTATGTTCTCAAGATGAACTTGGTTTATCGGGTTTACAAGATGAGGACGGTATTTTAATTTTAAACAGATTATATGATAACGTTGAATTAAATCAACCATTGGAAAAATTAATGAACTTATCTGATGAAATTATTTTCCATACGGCACCAACAGCCAATAGAGGCGATCAGATGAGTGTCATTGGGATAGCAAGAGAATTAAGCGCATTATTTAATCGCCCGATGAAATTTAAAAAACCTCAAATAGAAGTTAATGAAACAAATGATTTTAAAGTTGAAATTAAAGATGATGAAATATGTAAGTTTTACAGCGTTGCAATTTTAAAGAATCTTGAAACAAAACCTTCTCCGGATTTTATTCAAAGAAGAATAATAGCATCAGGCATGCGTCCCATAAATAATATTGTTGATATCACAAACTACGTTATGCTTGAATATGGCACACCGCAGCATGCTTTTGATTATGACAAATTAGATAACTATCTTTGTGTAAGATATGCTAAAGAAGGTGAATCAATAGTAACTATAGATGAAGTGGAAAGAAAATTGACACCTAATCAAAGTGTTGTTATTGCAACGAAAGAAAAACCTGTTTGTATAGGCGGTGTTTTTGGGGGATTAAACTCTGAAATCGATTCTAATTCTAAAAATATTGCCCTTGAAGCGGCTTATTTTACTCCGCACACAAATAGAAAATCAGCTCGTTCTGTCGGATATCGTTCTGAAGCTTCATCAAGATATGAAAAAGGAATTGATATCGAAATGGTTACATTGGGTTTATATCGCTCAATTCAACTTCTTCAAAAATATGCAAATGCACAGCTTGTCGGAGTTTCCAAAACAGGGTGTGATAAATTAGATGATATTGAAATAACTTTAAGAAATTCTGAAATAAAAAGAATTTTAGGCGTTGAAATTCCTCAAGAGCGCTCAATTCAGATTTTGCAAAATCTCGGTTTTGAATTATTGGGAAAAAATGAATTAGCTGCAAAATTTAAAACTCCAAGCTACAGAATGGGCGACGTGGAAAGAGAGATTGATTT
Organism: Candidatus Gastranaerophilales bacterium; assembly: GCA_944326675.1. Lineage (GTDB taxonomy): Bacteria > Cyanobacteriota > Vampirovibrionia > Gastranaerophilales > Gastranaerophilaceae > RUG14156. Next base: position 24,952 of record CALVET010000086.1, on the reverse strand, counting down.
AATCGAAGAAATTTAAAGAATAGACGGTTTTGATAAAATTTCACCGGAGCTTCCAAATATTAATCAAGGGGCTGAAATTAGCTTTGATACAAGAGTTGTTAAATCAGTTAATGAATTAATGTTATCTTATGGCTTTGATGAAATAATAACAGGCTCTTTGGTAGGTAAAAATTTATGTAATACATATAATCAACCGCTTGATGATACAGTTGCCATAAGAGTAAAAAACCCTCATAGCGAAGATTTTTCAACTTTAAGGCAAAATTTATATCCAAGCATGATGGAAGTTGTTAAAAATAATTTTGACAATGGACAAAAAAATTTCAGATTATATGAAATAGGAAAAACATATATCCAAAAAACAGAGCCAACCGAAGATGAATCAGGCGCACTTGAAACAAGAAAATTAATCGGTTGCATTTTTGGAAATATTAACAACAGTTTAATTGTAAAAAAACAAGATGATTTCTATACTCTAAAGGGCGTTTTAGAAAGCTTGTTTGATAAATTAGGCTTATCAAAAAGAATTATATATGCTGCATTTACGGATAATGATTCTAAAAATTATGAATTTATTCATCCTGCTCAAGGTGCAACAATTTCAATTTTGGGAAAAAACAAAGAAACAATCGGGTTTATCGGAAAATTACACCCGAGTTTGTCTGATAAACTAAAATTTAACCAAGCTCTTTATATTTTTGAAATTAACCTTGAAGAGGTTATTTCAGCGGTTAATCAAACGGTTGTTAAATATAAAAAATTGCCTGTTTACGGTGCAGTTCAAAGAGATATTGCTTTTAGCGCCCCGAAAGAAATAACGGTTGATGAATTATATAAAGCAATTAAAAAGTCAGCAGATAAGAACTTATTTAAGGGTGCTAAAATTTTTGATATTTACGAAGGTGAAAATATTGAAAAGGGTAAAAAATCTCTTGCTTTTAGAATAACTCTTCAAGATGACACTAAAACATTAACCGATGATGTAATTCAAGCCGAAATGGCTAAAATTAGGGCTAATCTAGAGAAAAATATTGTAGGTTTGGCATTAAGATAGGAAAATTATGATACTTATAACAGGTGCGGCAGGTTATATAGGAAGTCAGTGTGCCCTGAATTTTAGCATTAATAAATATGATGACATAGTTATTTTTGATAATTTATCTACAGGTCATATTGAAACTGTAAAAAAATTACAAGAGATTAACCCTAAAATCCAATTTATAAAAGGTGATTTAAAAAATAAAGAAGAAATCTCAAATGTATTTAATCAATATAAGATTGATGCTGTTATTCATTTTGCAGCTTTATCTCAAGTGGGTGAAAGCGTTATAAATCCGAGCTTATATTATTCAAATAACGTAATAGGCACAATAAATCTTTTAAATTCCATGGTTGAAAATAATGTATTAAAAATTGTATTTTCTTCTACTGCTGCAACTTATGGAGAACCCGAATATATACCTATTGATGAAAATCATCCTCAAAACCCTATAAATCCTTATGGAAATACAAAATTAATTATAGAAAAAGTAATGGATGATTTTGATAAAGCTTATAATTTAAAATCTGTCAGACTCAGATATTTTAATGTAATTGGTGCTGATGAACAAACAAGAGTAGGTGAATGGCATAATCCTGAAACACATTTAGTTCCCAATATTTTAAAATCTGTTTTTAAAAATGATGTTAAATTTAAAATTTTTGGCGATGACTATGATACAAAAGACGGTACTTGTATAAGAGATTATGTTGATGTAATTGACTTGTGTGATGCTCATTTATTAGCATTGGAATATTTGAAAAAATATAATAAGACAGATGTTTTTAATCTTGGAACGCAAGAAGGACAAAGCGTTAAAGAGATTTTCAATATATCTCAAGATGTTACTAATCAAAAAATTGAATATGAAATTGTAGAAAAAAGATTGGGCGATCCTAAAATTTTGCTTGCAAACTCTTTAAAGGCAAGAAGCGTTTTAAATTGGCAACCCAAAAGAACTACTTTCGACAGTATAAAAAATGCGTTTGAATGGGAAAAAAGTTTGAATGATAAGTTAAAAGCCTCAAATTAATGAGGCTTTTAAATAATTATTTTTCTTCTTTGTTTGTTTGAATTCTGTCTTGATAGAAGTTTGTTTTTGGTTTTGGTTCTTCAAGAGATTTTAGCGCTGCTTCATAATCCAATTTTGCAGCTGCTGCTGCTTTCATTTTTCTTTGTTGTTCAAGTTTTTGAGCTGCTTCTCTTTTTTGACCTCTTAGTGTTCCGTCGTGAACAATATTTCTTCCTGTTGAATCATAAACTGTTCGAGCCATTGTCAAACCACTAAAAGCAAACATTAATAATAATGATGAAATTAATATTTTTTTCATATGTTCCTCCACCTTTCACATTGATATTATAATACATATTAAACCTGAACAGAAAATTTATTGATTAATTTTTTAATTAAATTAATCAAACTTAATAATTTGATTTCAATTTTTTTCTTAATTCCTTGTAATTAGGGCAATATTTTTCAACTTCTATCCAAAAATTTTTAGAGTGGTTTTTTACTTTTGTATGACATAATTCATGAATTAAAACATAATCAATAACATCAAAATCATATTTCATTAAGTTTATATTTAAACTGATATTATTTTGATATGAGCAGCTGCCAAAGCGCGTTCTTTGATTCCTTAGGGAAGTTTTATTGTATTTAAAATTGTATTTTTTGGCCAAAAAACTTAATCTTTGAGCTAAATAATTTTTAGCTTCGATTTTTAGCGCTTCTGTGTGAGCTTTTGATAGTTCTTTTTGAATATGCTTAGCGGAAAAATCTTCGTTTTCAGGATAATAAAAGTGTATTATTTTATCTTTTTTGATTGTTTTTAGCTCGTTTGAGGGGATTATTTTCAAAGTGTCAAATTTTGTTTTAAAATCTTTTGAAAAAATTTTTTTATTAGCACTGAAACTTTTAATCTTTTCAAAGTTTGATAAAAGAAACTCTCTTGCTGTTTTATACGGGCATAAATACGGCATTGTAACCAAAATAAAATCATCTTTTTTAAGAGTTATTTTGATTGATTTAGAAAATGTGTGTTTTTTATATTTTATTTGAAAATTTTCTATTGTTTCTTGTTTATTCATCTTTAAAGATTTTTAGATGTCTTAAATTTCCTTCTCCAACACTAATTGAGCGATACCCATGGGCTTCAACAAGTTCGTGTTGAAGTTTTCTCACGTGCTTTTCTTGCGGTTCAAGCTCAATTACTTCAGCCCCTTCAGACAGTTTTGCAATGGCGGCATTTGTTTCATCCAGTGCTAGTTCTGTTGCGTCTTTATAATTTGTTAAAGATTGAATTTCTTGATTTTCTTGGGTTAAATTAAGAGCCTCTTTTAATACTCTTTGAATTTGACTCATAGAGTTTGTTCTTACAAAAAATACAGGCAAGTGATATTCGTTTGCAGTTGCAAGGATTTTTGTTCCGCCTTTTGCAAAATTTTTGTGAGCTATTACAAAATCTGCCTCTTCGACATTTCTTACAATTTGAGCGTCGATATCAAGTCTTTCGATTAATTTATCTACAATAGACCTTGAAACAGCATAGATATAGATTTTTTTATGTTTTTTATTTTCTTGGATATATTTTTGTCTGTTAAAACCAAAACTCAAAGGTGATTGAGATGCATTTTGAGCTTTGTTGTCAAGTTCTTCAACTTTTTTTAGTATGTTGATTTCAGGCTTTTTTTCTTTATAATTTCCGTCTACCTTTCTTATCTCAGGGCTGATTGGCCAGCCTCTTAAAATGTAATCAACTGCGGTTGCAGTGTCTTTATATATAGCTAGGGTATTTCTATCTATAATTTCAATTACAATGTCAAAAGTCGGTTGTTTTTGTCTTTCGAGGACTGTTTTTTGACAGCCTCTGTGTTTTGCTTCGTCGTCTCCTAAAGTAACCGTATCAATTCCGCCGATTAAATCTGACAGTGTCGGGTTTTTAATCAGATTATCAAGAGTGTTGCCGTGTGCTGTTGCAATAAGCATTACACCACGTTCTGCAATGGTTCTTGCAGCTTGAGCTTCTTGTTCCGTTCCGATTTCATCTACTACAATGACTTCCGGAGTATGGTTTTCAACCGCTTCAATCATGATGTCTTTTTGAAATTCAGGCTGGGAAACTTGCATTCTTCTTGCTTTTCCGATTGCAGGGTGTGCCACATCACCTTCGCCTGCGATTTCATTTGATGTATCAACAACAACTACCCGCTTACCAAGCTCATCTGCCATTAAACGTGTAATTTCTCTTAATTTTGTAGTTTTTCCGACTCCGGGACGACCTAAAAATAAAATTGATTTATTTTGTATAACAAAATCTCTTATACATTCAATTGTGCCTGTGATTACTCTACCTATTCTACAGGTTAAACCGACAATTTTGCCTTGTCTGTTTCTTATGGCACTAATTCTATGGAGAGTGCCGGCTATTCCCGAGCGGTTATCAGAGGTGAATTCGGGCAGTTGTTCCGTGATATAATCAAGGTCTTCTCGTGTAACCGTATCAGACCCGAGAGAAATAATTTTTCCGTTTCCGAGGCGAATTTCGGGAATTCTTCCGATATCTAATACAATTTCAATGGCGTCATCCAACAGACCCTCTTGAATATTTCTTTTAATTTTAAGAGGCAGGATTTCTATTAATTTTTCAATGTCATTTTGGAATTGGACTTCGCTCATTTTTCTTCTGACCTTTTTACCTATCTATTTATATAATGCCCGATTTAAAATTTCATTCATCAATTTTTCCAAAGTTTTTTGTAATAGTTTGAAATAATGTATTTATAACACTTTTAAGCTAATTGTTAAATCTAAACACCATTATATCGCCGTCTTGGACAATATAGTCTTTTCCTTCAAGACGTGCAACCCCTTTTTCTCTTGCGGCTGCCCAAGAGCCCGCAGAAATAAAATCATCATAAGAAACAACTTCGGCTTTAATAAAACCTTTTTCAAAGTCTGTGTGGATAACGCCGGCGGCTTTAGGAGCTTTTGTGCCTTTTGTTATTGTCCAAGCTCGAACTTCTTTTTCCCCTGCTGTTATATATGTCCTCAAATTTAAAATATCATACGCAGATTTAATCATTTGTTCTATGCCTGAGTTTTTAATACCAAGCTCGTTAAGGTAGTTTTTTGCTTCTTGTTCACCGAGGTCAACAAGTTCTTCTTCAAGATTGGCGCAAATTAAAACCATTTTAGCGTTTTCGCCGATATGTTCTTTGACTTTTTTGGTGTATTCATTTCCTTTTAATAAATCGGTTTCAGAAACATTAGCGCAATATATAACAGGTTTAGACATTAATAAATGACAAAAATGGAGTGCTTTTTTCTCGTCTTCAGTAAAATCGCTTGAATCAATAAAATGTCCTTTTTCAAGGTATGGCATACATTTTTTTATGACACTATCTTGAATTTTAGCTTCTTTATCTCCTGCTTTAACTTGTTTAGAAATGCGCTTTGAGATATTTTCCAAGGTTGAAATATCAGCTAAAGCAAGCTCCATGTTAATTGTTTCGATGTCATCAACAGGGTCAACCTTGCCGTTAACGTGGATTGTATTAACATCATCAAAACATCTTACCACTTGAACAATTGCATCTACTTCTCTTATGTTGTGTAAGAATTGATTTCCTAAACCTTCTCCTTTACTTGCACCTTTTACAAGCCCTGCAATATCGACAAATTCAATTGCAGTCGGAATAACAGTGTCAGTGTGCACAAGGTCTTTTAATTTGTATAATCTTTCATCAGGAACGTTAACAACTCCGACATTGGGTTCGATTGTGCAAAAAGGGTAGTTTGCACTTTGTGCGTTTTTTGAATTGGTTAGAGCATTAAATAAGGTTGATTTACCAACATTTGGGAGTCCTACTATTCCTACTTTTAACATTTTATTTCCTTTTTCAATATTAACTTTATAATTTTACCATAAACCAAATTATATTTACCGATTTAGTGTATAAAGTTAAAATATTAAAGTCTAATTTGATTTTATGTAGACTTTCCCTTTGTCTTGATTTTTGCCCAGTTTTAGTTCTTCGCCTGCTTCATTTACCAACTCCATCGGTGATTTTAAAGTGCTTGAATTAAAATTTATTATGCTGCAAGTTGCAGAAAATCCTTTGTTTTTTTGATGCACACTAAGCCAACGATTTATCTGATGTATTTTATCTTGGTTTTCATATTTATCAAGCAAGTGTTCAGAAATATGGGCTGCATTAAAAAGAGCTCTGTAGTTTTTGGGTTTTTCCTGCTTTATTTTTTTATATAATTCTTTAAGTGTATTTTTTTTCTCAAAATCTTTTTCTTGCTCAATTGCAAACATTGTAAATTTGATTAGGAAATTTTTGTAGTTTTTCTTGGATTTTTTGAATTCTTTTTTAAATGTCGGATTATCCAATAATTTAGCGTCTTTTTTTGCTAATTGCGATAATAGCTCATAAGATATTTCCGCTTTTTTAATTTTTGTCATTAAAGAATCGATTTCAAGAAGTTCTTTTAACTCTTTTTTACATTTTGCTACGTATTCTTTTTCGAATTGTGAAATAACTTTGCTTTTTTGAAATCTTTCAAGTACTCTTTTACATAATTCTTTTATTTTTTTCTCATTATTATCACAACCTAATATTATGAACTCTTCTCCGCCAAACCTATAGCCTTCAAAATTTTCTTTTTGAGCTTCTTCTTTTATAATTTTTGTAATTTCTAATATAAATTCATCCCCAATTTTATATCCTAACAATTCATTTATTGATTTAAAGTTATCTATATCAAACATTGCAAGATAAATTTTTTTGTTTGTGGAAGATATTAATCTTTCAATTGTGCTAAGTAATGTTTTTTTATCTTTCAACCCTGTAAACGTATCATAAGTATCTTTAGAAGCAGTATCAGATATATCCTGTGTTTTATAATCGGTATTTGTTCTTGTAAAGCAGTCTTGATTGTTTCCTTTAAAAATCAAGGTATTTTTTAAAGGTTGATTTGCATATTTTTTTAAATATATGGGGTTGTTTTGAAGATGGCTAATCATTTGTTATTATAAAAAACGTAAAAAATAAAAATTGCTATAAAAAACTGCACTTACATTTTATAAGTGCAGTTTTTATTATCTTTATATGTTTTTATACATTTACAAGTTGTTTTTCTTGTTCAAGCTGCAATGTTATTGTTGCAAGATCGCACACGCTTGACGGTCCAAAGTATTGAATTGCGCCTGGGAAAATGTAGCAATCTTCTTTTGCCCATTTATCTCTGTTGTCTTTTAGAGCTTTAAAAGGAGCGCCTTGTAAATCTACAAGAGCTTTTTTAATAACGGGTTTCATTTCGCCATGACGACGTTCCATGTTCATCATCATTGTTAAAGGTACTCCGCCTGCAACCCACTCTGAAGCAGGTTTTGTTGTGTTTTTGATTGATGATAGGTAACCTGTTAAGCCTGATTGAACAAGTGCAAATGCGTTATAGCCAAGTGAATAGCAATAGTCAGCATCAAAATTAGACGGCATTGCACATCTTCCTTCGTAACCGAAGAAATGAGCTTGGTCTGCAAATTTACCTTTATATGAGCCTTGTTTTTTCATTTCTTCAAGCTTTTCTCTAACCATTTCGATTAACAATTTTTCTGTTTCGATTTTTGAAACTTGAACATTGCCATGGGGGTCTCTGTCCATTAATAATTGAGCTTTAATTTGAGATGGAAGTGAGTTGAATAAATTAGCGCTTTCTGTATCTAATTTTGAAGAAATGATTTCATATTTTTTATCTTGAGAAGCGTTTTTATATGTTTCATCTTTTTCTAAGCTTGCAAGCAAATCGTTTAGAGAAGCAATCATAACTTTCATCTCAGGAATAAATTCAATTAATCCTTCAGGGATTAGAGCAGTACCAAAGTTTTTACCTGCATTGCCTCTTTGAGCAATAATTGTAGCCATGTATGAAACAATTTCGTTTAGGGATTGTTTTTTTGCTTCAACTTCTTCACCGATTAAAGTGATATTTGGTTGAGTTTGCAGCGCAACTTCAAGACAAACATGAGAAGCGCTTCTTCCCATTAATTTAATAAAGTGCCAATATTTTTTTGCTGAATTAGCGTCTCTTTGGATGTTTCCGATTAGTTCAGCGTATGTTTTTGTAGCTGTATCAAAACCAAATGAAATTTCTATTTGGTCATTTTTAAGGTCACCGTCAATTGTTTTAGGACAGCCGATAACGCAAATTCCCGTATTGTTTTTTGCCATCCATTCAGCTAAAAGACAAGCGTTTGTGTTTGAATCGTCTCCGCCGATAATAACAATGGCACCGATGTTAAGTTTTTTGCAAACTTCTAAAGCTTTTTTAAATTGATCTTCGGTTTCTAATTTTGTTCTGCCTGAACCGATAATATCAAAACCGCCTGTGTTTCTGTATGCATCTATAATTTCATCAGTCATTTCCATGTATTTACCGTCAACTATGCCTGATGGTCCGCCTAAGAAACCAAATAGTTTATTTTCTTTATTTGCTGTTTTTAGTGCGTCATATAAGCCTGCTATAACGTTGTGTCCGCCGGGAGCTTGACCGCCTGAAAGGATAACACCTATATTTTTAGGTTCATTAGATAACTCTTGACCAACTGTAGTGAATTTTGCAATAGGTTTACCGTATACGTGTGAAAATAAGTTTTTAATATCTTCTTTGTCTGCTACTGCTTCAGTTTCAGCGCCAAGAGTAAGTTTAATATTGTTGATTCCGTTTGCTAAAGCACCCGCTAATTTAGGTTTATAAGCAAGTCTTTCTTTTTGTAGAGGTGAAATGTCTCTCATCTTTAATCTCCTTTAACTTTCAATGATTAGATTATCGCACAAAAAAGGGAATTTATGAAATATGAATTTTTATTAAAAATAGGGCTGCAAAACATGCAGCCCTATTTATGATTTTTTGGTTGTTTTATCCTAATTTATTTAATATGGTTTCTATGTTGCTTTCTTCTTGCGGTTTATAGTCTACTTCTTTTGTGTAGTTTTGCATTGCTTTTGTCATGATTGAAAATATTCTTTTAATTGTGTTTGATTTGTCATCAGGATTAAACGATCTGATAAATCCGTTTTCAGGTTTCATATCGCTTGTATCTACTCTAAGAGATTTAAGGATTGCGCCATCTTTTTCTACGCTTAATTCAAGAGCGTCACAAAAATCATCATCGGTTGTATCATGGTTAAAATGAACTTCGTAAGTGTCTTCATCAGGAGTATTTGGCTCAAGTATTCCTTTTATTTTATTCAGTCCTGAAATTATATTATTTTGGTCTTGCGTTTCAAAGGTGTTTATAGTTTTTGCAAGTTGTTCTTTTTGTTGTCTGGTTTGACCGCCAAGATGAACTGTTCCTTTAAAATTGATATTTGAGTTTAATCCGCTAATCATAAAACTTCCTTTCTTGTTTGGTGTATGGCTGCTATTTGGATTAACTTGGTTATAGCATTTAATTAAAATTATTTATCTTAATTTAACTAAGTCAGCTTTTCTCATTCTGACATTTTTAGGTGTTATTTCAACAAGTTCGTCGTCTTGGATATATTCAAGAGCATCTTCAAGACTCATTATTTTAGGTGCTTGCAAAGTTACCATAACATCTGCTGTAGCTGATCTCATGTTTGTCATTTTTTTGGTTTTGCAAACATTAACCGCAATATCTTGAGGACGATTGCATTCGCCTACAATCATGCCTCTATATACTTTTGTTTTTGGGGTTATGAAAAATACGCCCCTGTCTTCAAATTGATGAAGAGCATAAGCAACTGCTTCACCATCTTCGTGGGCAATTAAAGAGCCTGTTCTTTGGCGCGGGATATCGCCTGCGTATTCATCATATCTGTCAAAAGTGTGATACATGATTCCTTCACCTTTTGTCATCCTGATAAACTCAGACCTGAAACCGATTAGACCTCTGGCCGGAATTGTAAAATCAATATTTGTTCTTTTTAAACCTGCGTCCATTGAAATCATTTGAGCTTTTCTTGAGGCAAGCTTTTCAATAACAGAACCAACAAATTCTTCAGGTACATCTACAATTAAATTTTCAAACGGTTCCATTTTAATGCCGTTTACTTCTTTATATATTACTTCAGGTTTTGAAACTTGAAATTCATAACCTTCTCTTCTCATTGTCTCAATTAAAATGCTAAGATGTAATTCGCCTCTTCCTGAAACTTTGAATACTTCTGTTGAATCTGTGTCTTCAACTCTAAGAGAAACATTTTTTTCAAGTTCAAAATATAATCTTTTTCTTAATTGTCTTGATGTAACAAATTTTCCTTCAGTACCTGCAAATGGTGAATTGTTGATTGAAAAATTCATTTGAAGAGTCGGTTCATCTATTTTTATTAAAGGAAGCGCTACAGGATTAGATAAGCAAGAAATTGTTTCTCCGATTTGTATGTCTGAAAAACCTGCAATACCGATAATATCACCTGCAAATGCTTCTTGAATTTCTACTCTGCCAAGATTTTTAAAGCCAAATAGTTTGACGATTTTACCTTTTTCTATTGTGCCGTCTGCTTTTAATAAGGCAACTTGTTCTTGAGATTTTATTGAGCCGTTTTTAATTCTTCCGATTGCAATTCTTCCAACATAATCATTATAATCAAGAGTTGTAATTTGCAACTGTAAAGGCAAGTCAACATCGGCTTCAGGACCTTCAATGTTTTCTAAAATGCAATCAAGTAAAGGAAGAATGTTTTTATTTTCATCTTCTAAATTAACTTTTGCATATCGATTTAGTGAGCTTGCGTAAATTACGGGAAAATCAATTAAATCTTCTCTGTCTGTTAATTCTGTGAATAAATCGAAAACCTTATCCAATGTTCCATCCGGATCTGCGCCGGGTTTATCGATTTTATTGATTACTACAATTATTTTAATTCCAAGTTCTAGTGCTTTTGATAAAACAAATCTTGTTTGAGGCATCGGGCCTTCTTGAGCGTCAACAATTAATAATGCCCCATCTACCATGCCTAATACACGCTCAACTTCGCCGCCAAAATCGGCGTGACCGGGGGTATCTACAACGTTTATTTTTACTCCTTTGTATTCAACAGCAACGTTTTTAGATAATATTGTAATACCTCTTTCTTTTTCGATATCATTATTATCTAAAACGCAAGTTCCCATTTGCTCATGTTCGCTAAAAACATGGGTTGCATCTAATATACAATCTACAAGAGTGGTTTTGCCGTGGTCTACGTGGGCAATAATTGCTATATTTCTGAGTTTTTTATTTTTCATTGTTGTTAATCTTTCTTTTATTTGCGACGTTTATATAAAACTTGTGACAAAATTTATTTTACAATAAAAAAAATTTTATGGAAAAATTAGGCAAATTTGAATATTTATCTGTTTTATAAGAGTTGTTTTTAAATAGGAAAAGTATGAAAATTTCACCGATTATTAATTTTAATAACTATTCCAGTAATAAAAAAACACAAAAAAGTGCTTTAAAAAGTTCTGTTTTTTTACCTGTAAATCCAAATAGAAAGCAGATAGAGACTGTTTTTTCAGGCAAACAAAAGTTGAGCTTGCAAGCAATAAAAGAAAAAATAGATGTAGAATTAATAAAAAGAGATGCATCCAGAGAATATGAAATATTAGCTGACAAAACTGCTAAAAAAATGGAAAAAATGGGCTATACTTTTGAAAAACCAAGGCTGGTTTTTCAAAAAATAAGCGATAAAGATACACGTGCTAATTATAGTGTTGATTTTAATACAATAACAGTTGACCCTTATTTTCAACCTCAAGAAAAAACAAGAAGCGCAAAACGTAAATTAATAACATTGATTCCGTGTTATCTTACCCATGAACTGCAGCATGCGATGAATGCTCAAATTACTCTTCACGCAGAAGGGGTAAAAGAAGCGTGTCTTGATAGATTACAAAAACTTAATCCTGATATTCCAAAAGAAAAATATGAAGAAGCGGATTTATTTTGTTTTCGTTTTGAGCCAAAAAGAACAATCTCTTTAGATGAGGCAATTCCATATTGCAATCTTGAATTTTGCATTTCCGATAAATATAAAGATGAAATAAATCCTGCTAAAGTAAGACGTGTTTCCCCTGATTCTTATATTCCTCTTTTTACCCCAAGAGAAATGTTTGATTTTGTGTTTGTCGGAAGAAAATTGACCGAAGAAGAATATTGGTCAAGTATTAACGAGATTTTAGCTTATTGTACAGAAATTAATATGCTGCAAAAAATAGCTCTTTTAGAAGATGACAACCGTTTTGACAGATATATTACTTATCTAAGCAAAAAAATTGCATATTACTTATTTGAATATTTAAAAAAATAACTACATTTATGATTATGCCCGTACAAAATTATTCTTATATTAAAATTAACAATACTAATAATAAAATATTACCTCAAAAAGGTTATAGAACCTCTTTGTGCGATACTTTTGAATTGCAAAACAGAAAAAATATTCCCTTTAGGGGGGTAAAAAAATCTTTTTTTGAAAAAATAGGGCTGATAAATTCTAAAAAAGATACGGCCATTAAAGTTATTCAAGAAGAATATGAAAAGTTGTCTGATGAAATTATGCTTGATTTTGAAAATAGAGGTTTGACCTTTCAAAAACCAAAATTGGAATTCAAAAAACTTCCTGATGACGTTAATGCTGATTATCATATGTGGGATAATTCAATAGTTATAAATTCTAAAAAATTATCCATAGAAAACTGGTATAAATCTGAAACTTTACCTAATTTGTTCTCGTATTTGCCGCAAAATATGGCAAGTACGGGTCTAAAACAGGTTAGTCCTGATGAATTCAGGTTGATTGTTAAGTCTATGTTAGCCCATGAACTTCAACATGCAAAACAAATTCAAACTATACTTCACCTAAAAGGTGCAAAAAATTTATTCATCAAGACTATTCAATCTTTTTATAAATTGCCTGATGAAGAAGTTAGACGCTTATTTTCTTTTGTATTTGAGTTTGAACCCAAAAAAGAAATTGAACCAGATAAAAAAACCGTTTTTCAAAATATAGGTTTAAAAAAGGATGAATTGGGTTGTGTTGATTTTGAAAATTTATTAGAACTTAATAACGGAAGTTGTATTTTATTTTTTGAGCCTGAAACAATATTAAGTTCAATGATTAAAGCGGATAAAAGTTATGAAGAATATATAACTAATTTTTCTGAATTGGATGCTTTTATTGCAGAATATTTAGCCGTTAAAAATGGTGAATTTAAGGGTGTAGATGAAAACACCATACAGAATTTTATAAGAGTCAAAAGAAATAAAATAAAAAGAGTCTTTAATTTAATTTATTTAAAACAGAATGTTTAATATTGTTTAATAAACTGAATTTAAAAGGCAATAATTTCTTCTGTTGTGTTTTTTAGATATTAAGGAGTTTTTATGGAATTATCACCAATAAATCAAAGTTATTTGAATAATGTTAAAAATTCAAACACGCAAGCTTTGAGTGCTGCAAATTCTGCTGTTAAAAGTTCGAATTTAGCTCCTTTGCAAAATGATAGTGTTGAATTTACTTCAAAAAAACCAAAAGAAAATACAAAAAAAGCTTTGTTATTCGGGGCAGGTATTGGTGTTACTCTTGCTGCTGTTTATGGTTTAGTTAAATGTCATAATGCAAATAAAATCAAAAAATTAATAACAGAACAATATAATAAATTGGCTGATGATGTTGCTGAACATATGAAAAAAAGCGGTTTTGATTTTGTTAAACCTGAATTGAAGTTTGAAAAATTAGATAAAAGTACGCTTGGCGGTTATCTTCCCAATGATAATACTATTAGAATAAATTCAAATAATTTATCTCTTAAAAACTTTTATAAAGCTGCAAAAGAAAAAGGAGGAACAGATTCTGCTAAAGAAATGTTTGTTCGCCTAGATTCTAAAACAGCAAAAAAAATGGGGCTTGAGAAAGGCACACTGCCTGAATTTTTAATGGATGAAGCTTCAATTTTAGCTCATGAACTAGAGCATGCAAGGCAACTGCAAATGTCACTCCATGGTAGTAGCGCAAAAGATTATATTTTATCCGGTTTTAAAAAACAATTCCCGGAGCTTTCTGATGAATCAATTAAGAAAATATTTCCTTTCGTATTTAGTTTTACTCCGAAAAAAGAAATCCCATTAGATCAAAAAATTGCAACTCTAGGAGATGTCCTTGTTAAAGTAAATAGTGATAGAAAATTAAACCCTGCGGTATTTGAAATATATGCCAAAAGCGCAGACGGTAAAAATGTATATACGCCTATGTTTACTCCAAAAAGCATGATTGAGTCATTAATTTTGGATTATAAAACAGGCCAAAATGATTATTTGGCATATGTTACAAATGTGTGCGAAGTGTATGCAAGACGTGCAGAAATTGATGTTCTTAATAAATTAAAGTTTGAAGGAGTAGATAAAGAAACATTGAAAGCGTATAAGGCAGAAAAACAATCTTATTATAATCAATTAATAAAAATTCTTGCTAAATAAAATTTTTATTAAGTTCTCTTTATTGAATTATTTTTAATGTAAAATAGTTTTAGATAATTTTTTGAGGAGAATTTAATGGAACTTGATATTATAAAAAAAACAGATGCAAAAGTTGCTTATTATATTGAACAAGAATTAAAAAGGCAAAGAGAGACAATTGAATTAATTGCTTCTGAAAATTTCACTTCTCCTGCTGTTATGGCAGCTTGCGGAAGTATATTAACAAACAAATACGCCGAAGGTAAACCTTATAAAAGATACTATAACGGATGTGAATTTATAGATAAAATTGAAGAATTGGCAGTTAAAAGATGCTGTGAATTATTCAAATGCGACCATGCTAATGTTCAACCGCATTCAGGAGCACAAGCAAATATGGCAGTGTTTTTATATGCCCTAAAAACAGGGGATACAATTTTGGGCATGGATTTATCAAATGGCGGACATTTAACCCATGGGTCGAGCGTTAATTTTTCAGGAATAAATTACAATGTAGTTTCATACGGCGTTGATGAAAACGGCGTAATCGATTATGATGATGTTGAAAAAAAAGCGCTCGAACATAAACCGAAATTAATCATTGCAGGTGCAAGCAATTATTCAAGAATAATTGATTTTGAAAGATTTTCAAATATTGCAAAAAAAGTTGGCGCATATTTTATGGTTGATATAGCTCACATTGCAGCTCTTGTTGCAACGGGAGTTCATCCAAGCCCCGTACCTTATGCCGATTTTGTTACAACAACAACACATAAAACTCTCAGAGGTCCAAGAGGCGGAATTATTATGTGTAAAGCTGAGCACGCTCAAGGAATAGATAAAGCTGTATTCCCAGGAATTCAAGGGGGTCCTTTAGAACATATTATTGCAGGAAAAGCAATTGCTCTAAAAGAAGCTCAAAGTGAAGAGTTTAAAACATACGCAAAACAAGTTGTTGAAAATTCATCTTATTTAGCTCAAAAATTAATCGAGAATGGAATTGATATTGTCGGCGGAAAATCTGAAAACCATGTTATGACAATTGATTTAAGAAGATTAAATAAAACAGGAAAAGATGTTGCTAATTTATTAGAGGAAGTGGGTATAACCGCAAATAAAAACAATGTACAAAATGACCATGTGTCTCCTTTTGTAACTTCAGGAGTCAGAATTGGAACGGCTGCAACAACCACAAGGGGCATGAAAAAACCCGAGATGGAAAAAATTGCTAAAATTATAGCTGACGCTATTTTAGAAAAAGATACAAAAGAAAATTTAAGAAATAAATCTTTGGAATTGTGCAAACAATTTCCGTTGTATGAAAATATATAAGGAAAAATCATGATAAAATTATCTCAAGCACATGTCTTAGGTACAATCATAGCTTATTTATTAGGTATTTTTATAGTGCCTTTGGTTATTTATTTTTCAAAGAAAAATCATTTAATTGATGTTCCAAACGAAAGAAAAATACACCACGGACAAATATCCCGCCTTGGCGGAGTTGCAGTTTGGTCATCCGTGATGCTTACTTTTTTGTTTTTGGTTGTATTGAGCTATTACCCGAAAGGACAAGGGCTTTCAGCCATTATAACAGGCGGCTCTTTAATGTTTTTAATGGGTTTAATTGATGACGTTTACGGTTTAAACGCAAAATTTAAATTATTTATTCAAATTGCAATAGCTACAATAGTTATTCTTTTGGGAGTCAGAATTGAAACATTCTATAATCCTTTTGGAAATAATATCGACCTTGGAATAATGTCATATCCTATAACATTATTGTGGATTGTAGGAATTACAAATGCAATTAATTTTATAGACGGAATTGACGGTTTAGCCGGTTCAATTGTGAGTATTTCTGCTCTTGCAATAGGAATTGTATCTTTGGTTTTAGCTCCCAGTGTACCAATTACAGCATTAATAGCTTTTATATTAATGGGTGCAATGTGTGCATTTTTAACATTCAACTATAACCCTGCCAAAATTTTTATGGGTGATTCAGGGGCTTTATATGCGGGCTTTTTACTTGCTACTCTTTCAATAACAGGAATTGTGAAACCAAGTCAAGGAATTAGTATGTATTTACCGATATTAATTCTTGCAATACCTTTAATGGATGTTGTATTTTCTTCCACAAGAAGAATTTTAAAAGGTTCTAGCCCTTTTGTGGCTGATGCTGAACATATTCATCATAAATTATTACATGCAGGTTATTCGCAAGATAAATTAGTATTGTTGTTAGCAAGTTTTTCAATGGTTTGTGCTTTGTTATCAATAATTGTTGTTAGCACAAAGAGCATGTTTATTATTATTGCGCTAAGTCTAATTGGTGTTTTATTGATATTAAATGTAGTATCAAAATTAATTAAGAAAAAAGATAATTAATTAAATAAATTAAAATTATTTTAGAGCTGACACACTTAAAGTCAGCTCTTTATTGTTTACATCTACTATTGCCCAGCGAAGGGGTTTTAAGCCTGCTTTTTTAATTTCATTTTCAATAAAATTAACACTCGGAGGCAATTTGTCTGTCTTTATTTTAATTGTTTTTGATATTATTTCATTCATTTATAATAAAATTCCTGCCATCGCTGCTGAAATGTAGCTTACCAATGTTCCGCAAATTAAAGCTTTTACGCCTAATCTTGCTAAATTTTTTCTTTGATTTGGTGCAAGTTCACCAATACCCCCTATTTGAATTGCAATTGTTGATAAGTTTGCAAAGCCGCAGCAGGCAAAAGTTGCAACAACTATACTTTTTTGACTCAATGCACCTAAATCAATGTATTTTATTAAGTCAATGTATGCTATTGTTTCATTTAATATAAATTTTTCACCTATTAATGTGCCTATCATTTCGATATTTCCCCAAGTTGCACCAATTAATGCGGCAAATATGGAAAATACCTTACCTACTATAAGTTGAATAGATAAATTTTGCATGTCAATTCCGATAAAAGATAGGTCAAGATGAAGATATTTAAATAAAAATAATCCAAAATGCGCCAATATTTCATTACAAAAAGCAATCAGAGCAACCAATCCGATTAAAACGGCGACTACATTAATTGATACTCTCATACCTTCAGAGGCGCCTTTTGAAATAGCGGCCAAAAGATTAACATCGTTTTTTTTGTCTGAAATTTTAAAATCTTTTTTTGTTTGAGGTTCTAATGTTTCAGGATATACTATTTTAGATACTACAAATGACCCCGGAATTGCCATGACGGAAGCTGCAAGTAAATATTCCGTGCTTATTCCAAAACCTGTATACATTGCAATACAGCTTGCTGAGATACAAGCAGTTGAACCTGTCATAACCGCAAGCATTTCTGATTTTGTCATATTGGGAAGATAGTGTTTAATTAAAGATTGTGCTGCAACATTTCCTACAAAAGCACTTGCGCAATTTGAAAGGGCTTCGGCTCCTGAAACACCCATAATTTTATTCATTACTTTTCCCAAAATAAGAATAACTCTTTGCATAATTCCGTAGTAATATAAAATATTTACCATTACTAAAATTAAAATCATGGTAGACATCATAATGAGCGCAAAAATATAATCGTTTTGGGGGAATAATTCCGTAATTTTATCGGGAGATGAAGTCAGCCAGCCAAAAACAAAGTTTGACCCTTCGATTGATGCTGCAAGAATTTTGTTTATAATTTTTGCTAAAAATTCAAAAATTTTAACTCCCAAAGGAATTTTCATAATAAAAACAGCAAGTGCAAATTGCAAAGCTAACCCCACACCAACTGTTTTATAATTAATTCTTTTTTTATTGTTCGACATTAAATAGCAAATGCCAAGAATAAAAATTATTCCAATAAGCCCGTTTAATCTTGCTAAAATTTCCAAAGGTCGCTTCCTTATTTTACGGTTAACGATAATTTAATCTATAGATTTTGAGTATAATCAGCACCGCCTGATGCTCTATATAGGTTTATAGATGAAATTATATAATTTATTTTATCGCTAACTAACTTTTCTTGCGCTAAAATTTGTGCAGTTTGATACAAAATGTAATCTAATTCGTTAGCAAGACCGAAATTTTTATTGTTTAATTTTAATTGCGCCTTTGTGTCTGTAATTTCTGAAATATATTTAGACAGTTTATAGTTTTTGTTTTCTTTTTTTAGAATAGCTAAAGTGTCATTTACTTCTTGAATTGAAGCGATGACTGCTTTTTCGTATTCTTTTTGAGCTTGTTCGTATTCAAGTTTTCTTAATTTCATAATGTTATATTTTCGACCTCCGTCAAAAATATCCCAATTTGGCATTAACCATAAATCAGCCATGCCTGTATGAGCTCCAAAAATCTTAGATAAACTTGTGTATCCGTTAAAACCAAAAGTACCCATGATTGTAAAGCTTGGAAGCAAATCTCTTTTAGCAGCACGAGCTTCATAATCCGTTTTTAAAATATTTTCTCTTGCAGCAATCACATCCGGACGATTTAAAATTATGCTTGAATTAAGTGTTTCGGGTGTACTATCAAGAGTGTTTATTTTATCGTAAGAACTTCTTTTTATATCTTCAAAAAGCTTATCTGATAATAAATAGGCTATTTGATTTTGCAAAACATCTTTATTTGTTTCTAAATCATTTATTCCTGCTTCAATTTGAGCTTTGTTTTCTTTTGCGGATAATACATCATCAATAGAGGCAAGTCCTATTTTTTCTTTGCTTGATATTAAATCGCAAGTTTTATTTGAAAGCTCAAGCAGTTTTTTATGAAGTTCAAGAAGTTTATCTGTTTTAACAAGATTATAATAATTTACAGCCAATGTTGAAGCTAAGATTATATATGTTGATCTTTCATCCTGTTGAACCATTTTAAGGGTTTGTTTTTGTCCTTTTGTTCTAAGGCGATTTTTACCCCAGATGTCTATTTCGTAACTTGCTGTAACAGGAAGTAAAAATCTTGATAATTTATAGCTGTATATTTGAAAATTATTGTCGCCACGATATAAGTCAGATGAAGCAAAAGTTCTTCCTAATTGACCATCAAAAGTAATTTGAGGCAGCTCTTGAGAAAGTGACAATTTAACTATTTTGTCGCTTTCTTTAACCTTTAAATTTGCAATTTTTAAATCTATATTGTTATTAAATGCTTTTTGCAAATTATATATAAGATTATCGTCTTGATATTTTTCCCAGTATTCCAGATTTAAATATTTAAGCTTATCTTGAGTGCTGTCTTGATTTTTCTTTAGGCTAAAAGCAAAACAAGACAGCATCAATTGAGATATAAAAAACAGTAATAAAATTTTTTTTGTCATAGTTGTTAATGATTTTTTTATTTTTTGTATTTACAAAATTTTTTTATGTTATTATGATAACATAAAAAAATAAAAGTAAAGCAAAATGTTAAATCAACTTGAAAAAAATTCTTTATCAAATACCGTAGTATCAACAGCAATATTAATTAAAGTACTTACTTTAAGATGTTTTAAGATGCACGGGTTTGAAATTACCCCTGAACAATTTATTATTTTAGATACGATTGTTAAAAATAATCAAATTTATCAAAGACAAATAGGTGAATTAATCGGAAAAGACAGGGCAAATGTAAATCGATTGATTAACATTTTAGAAAAACAAGGACTGCTTGAACGCACAGTTGATTCAAACGGCAGACAAATAAACAGAATTGTTATAACGCAAAAAGGCAGAGTTTTAAGAGATAAAATTCTTCCGATAATAACAGAAATAAGAGCAAGTTATTTAAATGATATAGATTATGAAGAATTATTGAAATGTCATCAAATATTGAATAAAATTAAAAATAATATAGCAAAAAGCACTAAATTAAAAATATAAAAAGGAAAATTGTAATGAATAAAAATTCGAAATACTATAAAGAAGCAAGAAAAAAAGTTTTGGAAAAAAGAAAACCGTATCAGAAAAAAAGGGTCATAATTCCTGTTATTACAGCTGTTATATTCTTTTTTCTCGGAATATTCGGCATAGTTTATTCTTCATTTTATCAATCAACTGATGACGCTTTTGTTGAAGCGCATATGATTTATTTGGCTCCTAAAGTATCAGGTCAAATAATTGAACTTAATGTTGATGATAACGATTTTGTTAAAGAGGGCGAAATAATAGCCCAAATTGATCCTGCTGATTATCAAGTGGCATTGGATAGCGCTCAAGCAAAGCTTGAAAAAGCACAAGCGGAATTAAAGGTTTCAATTAGCGATATAGATAAAATGGGTGCTATGACTAAACAAACCCAAAATAATATAGATAGCGCAAAATCAACCCTTGAATATGCAAACAGCGACTACGTAAGGTATAAAAATGCATATAAAGACGGGTCAGTAACTAAGCAGGATTTAGATAATGCAATTAAAAATCTGGATGTTGCAAAAGCTCAATTTAAAGCTGCGCAAGAACAATTAAAAGCAACAAACAGCGCTTTGAAATCTACAATATCTAAAAAAAGTTCTCAAGCAGCAGAAATTAAAAGATTGATGGCTGATGTTGAGCAAGCAAAATTAAATTTATCATATACGACTTTAATTGCTCCAAAAGACGGAACAATAACAAATAAAAATGTTGAAATAGGTACATACGCTCAAAAAGCACACCCCATTGTTACAATTGTGCCTAAAGATTGCTATATAATAGCGAATTTCAAAGAAACACAATTGACGCACATGAAAAAAGGTCAAAAGGTAAAAATAAAAATTGATACCTATGGCGGAAAGACATTTGACGGTGTAGTAGACAGTATTCAAAGAGCATCAGGTGCAAAGGCTAGTCTTTTCCCTCCCGAAAATGCGGTTGGTTCTTATGTAAAAGTTGTTCAAAGGGTGCCTGTAAAAATTGTTTTTACACAAGATGTTTCAGACTATAACATAGTTCCCGGAATGAGCGTAGTGCCAAGAGTAAAGATAAAATAATCAAAAATAGCCATGCAAACTAAATCATTGTATGAAAAATTAAATATTCCGCTGTGGTTAATTACCATTAGCGTAATGCTTCCGACTGTCTTTTCAATGTTAGCTACATCATCTGTTAACGTTGCAATTCCTTATATCGCCGGTCAGTTCGGTTCAACAAGAGACGAAGCAAACTGGGTTGTAACAAGCTATATGATTGCGCATGCAATGATGTTACCTATCACCGGTTGGCTGGAAGTTAAGTTTACAAGAAGAAAATTGTTAAAAATAATTTCCTTTATTTTTGCGGTTGGTTCAGTAATTTGTTTTATGGCACCAAATTTGAATGTTTTAATTATCGGAAGAATCATTCAAGGTGTCGGCGGCGGTCCTTTTATGCCTTTAAGCCAAGCAATACTAATGCAGGTTTTCCCAAAACATTTGCAAGCTGCTGCAATGGGTATATTCGGGCTTGGGATGATGGTTTCAGCTATTGTTGGTCCTGCTATGGGCGGGATTTTGGTTGAGCATTTATCTTGGCAATGGATTTTTATAATCAATATTCCTGTAGTTGTGGCGTCTATGGTAATGATTCACTGTAACGTTATGAACAATAATGTTTTAATGAAAATTAATAAGTTTGATGTTGTGGGTTTTTCTGCTTTAATTTTATGGCTTTTACCAATGCAAACAGTATTGGATAAAGGAAGTCAATATGGTTGGTTTGATTGCCGTTGGATTTGCTGGCTGAGCGGTTTTTCAGTATGTTCAATGGTGTTTTTTATTGTTTGGGAATTAGAATATAAAGGTGCTATAACAGATTTTAGAATATTTAAAAATAAAAACTTTTTTATAGGAACAATCCTTGGTTCAGGTGTTAATATGTTGGCTTATATGACTTTAAGTACACTTCCTGGTTTTGTGCAAAGTTTAATGGGTTATAATGCAGAGCTTGCAGGCTTAAGTTTAACATCTCGTGCTGTTGCTTGTATTGTTTTTATGGTTATTGTTTCAAAATTATGTGAAATTTTAGATAACAGAATTATTGCTGCCATTGGTTATTTTTTATTGGCAACGAGTACTTTTACATTTACCCAATTAAACCTTCAAGTTTCATTTTCTTATTTTATAATTCCAAATATAATTTTAGGGGCAGGAATAATGTTTGCTTTTATTCCTATAACAAAATTAGCTCTTGCAACAGTAGATAAAGAAAAGCTTGCACTTGCCGCAGGTCTTCATTCCTTGTCAAAGTGTGTTGTAACTGCATTTACAATTTCAATTACAAATGCATTAGTTATTGCTCTTTCTCAAGTTCATCAAAATTATCTTGTTTCTAATTTAAGTACAATGAATACGCAATTTTTAGCAAGAGTGGGCTCGTTGAGCGCAAAAGTCGGCTCATTTTTGCCTGCAATGACGGCAGCTAAAAAAGCAAACGGAATTTTGTATCATTCAATGTTATCTCAAGCGAAATTGTTAAGTTATGTGGACATATTTGCAATATTTAGCTTATTGTGTTTTATGTTTATTCCTTTGTGTTTTATTATGAGCGCGCCTAAAGACTAGATTTTTCTTTTAATTGTTCTTTTAATTCTTTAAGCTCGTATTTTAAACGGTTCATTTCGCATAAAACAGGGTCGGGAATACGATTGTGCTGAAGTTGACCGTGGATAAATTTCTTTTGTTTAACAATTCGCCCCGGAACGCCGACAACTGTACAATGTTCAGGAACATTATCAATTACAACGGAGCCTGCCCCTATATTTGTATAATTTCCTATTTCAATATTTCCCAAGACTTTTGCTCCTGCTCCGACTGTTACAAAATTTCCTAAAGTCGGATGGCGTTTGCCTTGTTCTTTTCCTGTACCTCCAAGAGTAACACCTTGATAAATTAATACATCATCACCGATTATTGTAGTTTCACCAATAACAACCCCCATACCATGGTCAATAAAAAAACGTTTTCCGATTGAGGCTCCGGGATGTATTTCTATTCCTGTAAAAAATCTGGCAATTTGAGAAATCATTCTTGGAATAAAAGGAATTTTCCAGTACAAAAGCTTGTGCGCAATTCTGTGTGCCAAAAGAACGTGAAATCCTTGATAAAGAAAAATAACTTCTAAAATGCTTCTTGCGGCAGCGTCTTTTTCTTTTATTGTATTTATGTCTTCAATTATTGTTTTAATCCAATTTAAAATGCGCATATTTCCTCACTTACAGAAATATAATAGCAATATTGATTAAAACTTGCAATTAACCTTTTATTCAGTTTTATTTTTTCTTGATTGTTTTTCTATTATTCTTTTTTGCCTGTATTGCTCATTTTGCCACATAAGCAGAGCGGCTTGCGAGTGTTTTTGTCTTGCTTTGGGGGTTTTTCTTTCTGTTAGTGCTCTTTGTTTAAAATCTTCATTTTGCCAAATATTTTTTCTTGCTTGAGACATTCTGTGTTTTTTTATTATATCTTTATAATCTTTATCCATTGATATATTTAAATATTTAAGAAGTCCGTCCATTGTATGATAGTTTATATTAAAGTACTGTTCTTCATTGCCTTTTAGGGGTTCTAGCCTGCCTATATATTTTTGTAAAAATATAAGTGAAGCATTTTCTTTGTTTAATCCTTTTATTTCACCATTAGCAATCTTTTTAACGGTTCGATTATTTGTTTTATTTAAATCAATATCATTGATGTCAACTACATTTAAAAATTCAGGATATAATTTTTTAGCTTCATCCAGCGTATTGCAATACATTAAAGGAGCGTAATATTCTTTGTGTAAGTCTACGATGTTTTTTTGACTGATATTATTCATTATATAGTTTCTTAAGCCATCAGATAAAAAAGCGCTGTTTGGAAGTTCTTTTATTTGTTGAGTTAATGTTGTCTTCCCTGTAAATG
The DNA here is from genome assembly GCA_944326675.1 of Candidatus Gastranaerophilales bacterium. Taxonomy (GTDB): domain Bacteria; phylum Cyanobacteriota; class Vampirovibrionia; order Gastranaerophilales; family Gastranaerophilaceae; genus RUG14156. The sequence goes on along the minus strand of CALVET010000086.1, from coordinate 638 downwards.
AAACTGTGTCAAAATTAAGATTGTGGTTATATTGAATGAAATTAAAATGCTTTTTTTCAGAATTATTTTTGGGTTTTATATAACTTATCGGGCTAAATTGAATTTTCATGGTGTTCTCCTTTTGAACGCATTTATTTAAAACTTTTAAATAAATTTTTTTGCCACTTTTTGAAGTTAAAAAAATGGGGCATACGCCCCTTGTGATATCAAAACACAAAAAATAACAAACCTGAGTAAAGCGAGCTTTAGTTCGCAGGGCGAACTTAGCGAGCAAAGCGAAGGCATTGGTGTGCGAAGTGCGCATGCGGCAAGCGTGGAGCTTGGCGCAAAGCACGTAGTCCGTACCTGAGTAAAGCGAGCTTTAGTTCGCAGGGCGAACTTGAATGCACAAGCCGTGTGTGGAAACAAAGACAAGCGTTGAGCTTGGTGTGTTATTGCAAAACTGGACTAAAGCAATGTAAGAGTTTACGTAAGCGTAAACTCCACAGAAGCAACTTTGACGCCTGAGTTTTGATAAAATTATTTTTCAATTTTCAATGTGCAAATTATCTTTATCAGGGTTAAAGGGTTAATTTTCCGCCTGTGGGTATCTCGGCTTTGTTCGGCTTAGTCGCCTCACAGCCTCGATTATCCTACGG
>CALVET010000085.1 GCA_944326675.1 Candidatus Gastranaerophilales bacterium | reverse complement strand
CAGGCTCCTGCCTTACCACTTGGCCATGTCGCCTCAGCCTTTTTCTCTTGTATATATCGTATAAAATAAAGAAATATTGTCAAGTATCTTAAAAGCTATTATTTTAGCATATTTTTGCTTCTTAATTGCCTGTGGAATGTGATTGCAAACCTGTGAGCTTCATCTCTTATTCTTTGAAAAAGATGTAAGGCTGCTGAATTTTGCGCTAAAATTACAGGGTCTTTTTTGTTTGGAAGAAAAACTTCCTCTTCTCTTTTTGCTAATGATACAATGTCTAACTTTAGTTCAAATTCTTTCATTATATCAATTACAGAGGATAGCTGCCCTTTTCCTCCGTCGATTATAATTAAGTCAGGTGCTTCAATTGAGCCTGATTTAATTCTTTTAAACCTTCTTGATAAAATTTCTCTCATTGATTTAAAGTCGTCCACTTCACCTTTTTTAATTGTTTTTAATTTATATTTTCTGTATTTTGATTTTTTGGGTTGTCCATTTTCAAAATATACCCCTGAAGCAACCGTATTTGTGCCTTGAATATGCGAAATATCATAACATTCAATTGTGTGAGGGAATTTAGACAGTTTTAATTTTTCTTGGATATATGAACCAACTTCATTATAGTCGTTTTGGATGTTTGTTAATTCTTTTAATTTTAGTTGTTCAATATTATATTTTGCATTTTTTAAGGCTAAATTAAGCATTTCTTTATCTGTTTTTGTCGTTGCTTTTATGATTTTAACTTCTTTGTTAAGTCTTAAAGTAAGCCATTTTTGATATATTTCAAAATCATTAAAGGTATCTGAAAGAATTATTTTAGAGGGTAATTCTTCGTCATTGAGCATGATATAATATTCTCTTATGGTGCTTTGAGTGATTTCATCTAAATCATTGTTGTCGGATAAAAATTGTGAAAATGAAAAATCTTTTTTGTTAATTAATCTTCCTTGACGAACTTGCAATATACTAATGCAGATTAAATTGGATGAGTTTACTATTCCGATATAATCGTAGTTTGATTGGGTTGATTTAAATACTACATTTTGTTTTTCAAGAGTTTTTTCTATATCTTGGATGCTGTTTCTGTATAAAAGTGCTTTTTCAAACTCAAAGTTTTTGCTTGCAAGTTCCATTTCTTTTTTCAGGGTTTTAATTAGTTCTTTTCTTTTTCCTGACAAGAAAAGCTCGGCATTTTTTATTATTTCATTATATTCTTCTTTTGATATTTTGTTTTGGCAGGGTCCCAAGCATTGACCAATATCATAATACAGACAAGTTCTTGTTTTATATTTTGGGTGGTTGCATTTTTTAATCGGAAAAATTTTATTAATAATTTCAAGTGTGGCATGCATTGCCCTAGAATCGGTATAAGGTCCGTAATATTTGCCTTTTAGCGCGTTTTTGTTTGCTTTTCTGACAACAATAATTCTCGGGTAATCTTCTTTTGTAATTAAAAAATATGGGAATTTTTTATCGTCTTTTAACAGAATATTGTATTTAGGCTTGTGCTTTTTAATTAATTCATTTTCTAGAATTAATGCTTCAATCTCTGAATTTACAACAATACATTCTATATGTTCAATTTGGGGCACCATAACTTGCAGTTTTGGCGAATCTTTTTTGTCTCCCATAAAATAGCTGTTTACTCTGTTATATAGATTTTTTGCTTTTCCTATATATATAATTTCTCCGTTTTTATCAAAATATTGATAGCAGCCGGGGAGTTTGGGCATATTTTTAACTTGTTGTTTAATTTTTTCATTTTTGAAAGCCATAATCTTATGATATCACATGTTGGCAAAAAAAATTTTTCAGAACTTTTGTATGAGTACTTTAAAAATAGAAAGTAATATAAATGCGTATATCTTCAATATCTTCAAATAATTTATCAAAATTAAAATTTCAAAGCAAAAAAAATAAACCGAACTCTTCAGATGGAAATATTTCAAAAAGTTATCAAAATAACTCTCCGGATGTTTATTTTGACAGTCGTTTTTATTCAAATGTAAGAGATTTTATTAATGCAAAAGCCGGACTAAGTTCAGGCTTAATGGTGGTTGGTGAAGATGGAGATGTTACGCCTTCTCGTGATTTAAGGGAATATTCTGATGCTGATAAACGCCATCAAATTGATTTGCAAGCATCTATAAGATTAAAATCAATTGCAATGGATGCATATCAATTGGGTTTACCTCCTAAAGACTTGAGCGAAGAGATACCTTCTTTTGTTAAATTTGGAGCTGATGATTATTTAAATCGAATTGACGCTCAAATAAAAGTAGATGAAAGCGAATTTAAGAGCGGTTCTAAAAAGAAAAGTTCCGGTTTTTCAACCGATAATCCGGAAGACTTAAGAGGGTTAAAAATTTCTTTACTGTTGAGAAAGAAAGATTTGCAAAACAGCTTAGAATTGTTGACAAAAGCAAATAACTATAAAATATATCAAATTTTAATGAGTGCTTTTGATTTAAATGCGGGACAAGTTCTTTTAAGAGTATCTGATTATAAAGTTTTAAATGCTGGTTTTAGAGTTGAAAATGATGACGATGATTTAATTACTTGTGTTTATGATACTCAATTTGGAGTTTTAAAAGTAAATAGAGATAAAAATAATTTTGATTATGTAAGCGCTAAAGCAGTTAATTTTGACGGAAGTGAAGATTTTAATCTCCAATTTAATAAAGACGGCTCAATCCGTTCGTTAATGTTTTCTAATTCTTTTGGAAATTCAAAAGTTTATATTGAACAGGATAATAAGTCTAAAACTGTAACTTTGGCTTGTTATCAAGATGGGAAGCTTACTTCAAGCCGTTATGCTTTAAAGAATAACAAGATTGTTGAAATTGCATAGTAATTAAAGTAAATAATATCAACTTGTTATAGTTAAGGTAGTCTAAATATATTATTTTTATTCAGTACACTACATTATATGTGGTGTATTTTGTTATAAAACCATTGCCTGTGGAATTTTACTAGAAACGGTATTGCAAGAATAAAGGAAAGTCAGGTAGATTATGATATTAGAATTTAAAGTAGATGAATTATCAGTCCAGAGTGCATGGCTTAGAACTTTGTATGATTTAATTGAAGAGTTAAACTGCAAGTGTCAAACTTTTATGGAAGAAAAATATAACACGAACAGAAACTGTTTCGCTCCTGTTCGTGTGGTTAAAATTTCCGGCTCCAACCTAATGCTGGGTTGGTTGAAACTGAGAATGGAACGCTACAATCATTTTGTAGATTCCTTGAATTCTCAAGAAGTTTTTTCTACTTCATTTTTTGATGAAGATGATGAAAAGAATGATTAAGCAAGTGCAAATTCAACATTTAAAAATTCATTTGTTGCATAGTTCATTTGTAATTCTTGAATTTTTGCGTTGAATTTTTCTTTTCCTAAAGTAAGCTCCCAAGTAGCATCTTGGTTGTTTTTGTATGCCATTTCAAATTCATGGGTATTTACTTGGATGTTTTTTGCTTCCATTCCTTTTCCGTATATTGAACCGGGTAAAAATCCTGCTGCTCTAATCTGACGAGGATTTTTTCCTTCTTCACGAGCTGTAATTGTAAGTTTAGCGTTTGCCATTTTATTCTCCTTGACTTAATGTTATGCTTAATCTATTAATATTAATGTATTGTATAATTAATTATAGACGTTAAACAAAAAAATGCAATTTTTATCAAA
>CALVET010000084.1 GCA_944326675.1 Candidatus Gastranaerophilales bacterium | reverse complement strand
CCAAAATATTGAGGGTTATTTAATTTATTATAATTTTTATAGGCATAATAGGTTCCTGTAAGAAAACCTACTCTTCGATTTAATGATGAAATATTTTCTATAAAATCATCATCAGAAATACAATTTTTATGCAGCCAATCTATTTCTAAATCAGATATTAAGCCGTCTTTTGAAATATCTTTTTCAACGGCACGGCCTAAATGTATAGGAGTTAAGATATTTGTTTTAAATAAAAAAGACGGTTTAATATAGCTCACAAATATTTTTATCTGCGGTGAATTTAAGTTTTTATTCAGATAATCAAATTTTAGATATTCATTTAATAACGACTCCTCAAGCGTTATCATATTGTTATCGTTGTTTTTCAAGTAATTTCGCCCTTAAAATTCTAAATTTTTCATTTTTCTGATGTTCAAAAAACATCTTTCTTTTTGTAATATGATAAAATGCCAAAAAATCTTTCCGATACAGGCATCTAGCTAATAAATATTCAAGATAACTTAGTGTTTTTGAATATAACATATCATCAAACATTACTCTATCCATGTTTTCCAGCAGCTGGTTATATAAAAATACAAACACAGTAAGATAATAGTTTTTTGGTGCTTTTTCATAGCTTAAAAAATCACAAATTTTTTTAATTGCATAATATAGAGAATCAATATCAGCATTTATATCTCGCTTTTTAAATTGCGGTGATTCAATCAAATTATAGTAATATTTAGCGTTATCAACAATTTCTATATTTTTTGAATAAAAAGCTGCCTTAATTGTAAAAACGCAATCCTCAAAATAAGACAAAGACTCAGGAAAAAATATTTTATTATCTATAATTAAACTTTTTTTATATATTGCAGAAGTAAATGTATAGAAAAAAAATGATTTATTTTTTTTAATAAGGCTGTTTAAATCATAACACATAGGCATAAAAGGTTTATCTGAAAGCCGATTTAATCCCCATAATTCACCTTTAACTATATCAGGGTTTAATTTTTGGGTTTTATTATACAAATTTTTATAAAAATCTAAATCAATGAAATCATCAGCATCAACAAAACCGATGTAAGGAGCGCTTGCTATTTTAATACCTTCATTTCTGGCGCAAGAAACACCTTTGTGTGAGTCAAGATTAATTAATTTTATTCTTTCATCTTTTAATCTATATTCGTTTATTATTTTTAAAGAATTATCAGAAGAAAAATCATTTACACAAATTATTTCAATGTCATCAAGTGTTTGATTTAAAACACTTTTTAAACACTTAATTAGAAATTCTTCTTTGTTATATATCGGTATTACAACAGAAATTTTAGGCATTTTATCAATTTTGTTCCAATTTTTGTTCTCTTATTTTAACTTCTTCTTTGCTATATCCGATTGAAGTTTTTTCAGGCGTCCAGCCAATATCCTCTTTAACCTCGTGGATTGGATCTGCCAAAAGAAGTTCCTTTGCATCATCATAAGCTTTTACTTCAAAATTAAATTTAGCCTCATTAATAACCGCCAAATCTATATTTACAGGATGTGTAGCACTATCTGAAGGCACAATTAAATTATAGCTAAGCATTTCATTTATAAAATCATTCAGTCTTTTTTCTATATCCAAGGGGCAATCACTTAAAGATTTAAAATAAGCCAATATATCATCATTACTTGCTCCATCCAATAAATTCTCAAACACTAAACTTCCAAGGCTGTTAAGCCCGTAATATATACCTGTTTTAGAATTAATTATAATGGCAATATTATCTGCAATATCAGCAAACATTTCTTTATCATTTAAAGCGTAGTTCATGTTATATTCTCCCTGATTAATTGATTGTTTTTTCTTTTTGAAAATTCAACTAAAGACAATTTATAATCATCCTCTTTTATAAATTTTATATTCAAATCAGGTTTTTTGAAAGCAGGTTTAACTTTTTTAAAAATTTTTTTATCTTTTAGTGCTGTAACAAAATTATTAAATGAGTCTTTAATAGTTTCAGGCATGTTAGGAATTGCTAATAATTCAGATAATATCTCACTTTCAGATACGCCATTTAATAAATTTTGATAAATATTTGTTGCAAATTTGTTCATTGTGTAAAACTGACAACTATCAGTATTTAAAATATAAGAAATATCAGATGTAACATCGACACAAATTTTTTCTAATCCGATTTTAGATACAGAATTTAAATCAAATTTATTTAAAAAATCTGAAAATACATCCGTATTTTTATCTATATCACAAGAAAGATTAAACTTATAAAAAGGAAAATCTTTAACCATATTAAGTATTTTTTTTATAGTACTTAAATCCTCTAAATCTTGCATTTGAGTTAATGTTGAATGTAATAATTGAACAATTGCACGTCCTTTTTCTTCTGGTGTGCAAGGTAAAATTTTAGGGTCATTATCGAATGTTAAATTAGGAAAAATACAGAGTTTTATAGGATAGTTCACCCTAAAATTATCATGGTATTTTGAAATATTAAAAACAAATTTATCTTTTCTTGCATTTTTTGAAACAAATTCAAACCCATCAGCACATTTTTTTAATTTTTCATAAATCAAAGGTGAAAGAGTAATAATCGAATATATTGGACTTGAAACAAGATTACCGTTTTTGTTTAAAAGAATTAAATAATCATCAGATACATATTCAAACCCTTTTAATAAAGAAGAAACAGCCAGTGTAGATTTTCCCATTTGCCCCCTTGCGCAAATAAGAACCCCTGTATTATTAAGCCCTATAACCGCGCCATGGATAAGATTAGAATTTCTCGTTTTTAAAATTTCATTAAAAAACTGCACAAAAAGGTGACCTTCTTTTATAAATTCTTCAAAATCAAGATTTTTAACGCCATAGTAATAGTTATTTTTTTCCACATCAAAGGCAGAAAATATTCCTGTTTGAAAATTAATGTTTATTTGAGGTTTTGTTTTTGAAAAATCATCACTATAAACTCTTATAAAATCCAACATGCGATTTTTTTTATACAAAGATTCAACCCTTAATCTTAAATTTAATTTAGAATTAAAATCATCAGAAATCAAATTAGCTAAAGCATTTATATTTTTTTCCTTCCATAAAAATAAAGTGGAATTAAATTCTAAAGGAGTATCTTTAACACAAAAAGCAAGCTGCTTTTCTATATGCGCCAAAAATTCAAAATCATATACAATTAAGCGTACTTTTTTAAAACCAAAATCAAGATATTTAATACAAATTTCTTGTTTATTTAGAACGCAACTTTCTATGTTATTAAAATATTGCCTTACTTTTTCTTTTTTTAAGTTTAGAAACTCCATTTATAATACCTTATTTTGAATATTGAACTTTTTTGTATTTAAATCTTGAATTATAAGCATTATTAAAAAGGGGTGATTTCTTAATAATTTTAGCAAATAGAATTTTGGCTTCAATTTTAAATAGTTAAAAAAATTATTTTTACTTTTAAAGATTGTTTTTAGTGGTATTTTAGAACATTGCAATCTTAATTCATCAAGATAGTATTTTTCAAATAATATATTTAGCGAATACAGTTTTACATCTTTATCAAAAAACATATCATTTTTAATGTATTCCGGTATTAAATATGGTGATATTTTTCTTATAAATCTTAAAGCAAGATTTATTTGAACCTGATTTTTTGTTAATATTGCATTTTTTTTAACTATGTCCCAATTAAAATCACTTTTTGAATTAATTAAAAAATTAAAATCAAACAATGCAAGCAAAATTCCTGCACGGCTTGTTTTATCTTTTAAATTTCGATATAAATTAGTAAGTAAAATAAATAAAATATCTTCACATGAAGGCATATAGCATTTTATGTTAAAGGCAGTTGTTAATTTTGCTCTTTTAAATATTTCCTGATGAAACTTTTTGCAATAACCGATATCAAAAGGTAAAAAGCTATGAACATCAACTACACTCTCATTAGAATTTTGAAAATGAAAATCAATAGAATGAGGTTCTGCTTTTATATACCAATATCCAAGCGATTTAATCAGTTCAACGCTCTTAAAAAAATCCTTTTTTAAAACTAAAATATCAACATCACCCATAATTCTCGGTAATTCAGGACGTAAATATTTCATTGAAATACCTTTTAAAATTAAAGGATAAATATTATTATCATTTAAAATTCGTCCAACTTTTACAAAATGAGAAAATAATTGAAGATTATGAAATCTGTAATAATTTAACAATCCCCTTAAACGAGGCTCACAATATGAATTAAACCTTAAATTCGGATGTTTTTTCATAATATAAGCCAGCAAAAGAGATTTATTGCTTCCTTTTTTTTCGATGTCCCATTTATTTAATAAATTATCTAAATCGCACTGGGAAGGTTTTAAAGAAAATGCCAGCTTAATTAAATCTTCATCTTCGGGGCTCAAAATTTCATTATAAAAATTATTAATTAAAATTTCCGAACTAGCCTCGTTTGCTTTTAAAAAATAATTAAACAGAAACTTTTTAACATACTCAAACACAAGTACATTCTAGCAAGAATAATAAACTAGTCAAATTCTAAACAAAATATAAACAAACAGGCATATTTGTGGTGTAATGTAAGAAATAATTTTAGAAAGAATACCATGAACATAACATATAAAAATATTGCATCAAATTATAATTTTAACGGAAATTACTTCCATAAACCAATTAAAAGATTTCAACAAGTTGATAATTATCTCTATAGAGGTGCTAAACCCGATAAAATACATATGCTTCAATTAAAAAAAATGGGAATTGATACAATAGTTGATTTTACAATTAATTATGTACTTAAAACAGAAAGCAGAAAAGAATATAAAATGGCAAAAAATTTAGGAATTGAATATATCAATCTCCCCTTTCCTGCGTTCAATAACCCCGATAAAGATTATTTAGATAAATTTTTCAATATCATGGATGACGCAAGAAAGAACAATAAAAAAGTTTATATTCACTGCGCCCAAGGTAAAGACAGAACCGGTTTATTTGCAGCAATGTATAAATTAAGATACGGATTAGATGATGTTAACGGCGCAATTGATGAAATGTTAAAAATCGGACACAACGCAAAAAGCTACCCTAATTTAATTCGCTATCTTAAAATTTACAATAAAGCGATTACCAAAAACCCGCCGCAAAATTTAAATGCAGTATTAGGCAAGGCAAAAGTTTTAATGGATAAAAACTGTTCATCACAATAATGAAGCGGAATTTACCCATTGGTTGTCTTGAAATACATATTTTCTATGAGTTATATCTCTATAAAATACATCATTGAAACTACCTTGATATATTTTATGAGGCATACCGTCATTAAATTCAAGAATCCTGGAAGCTTGTTCATCTTTATTGCTTGCTTTATTGTTGCCTTGTTTATATAAAACGGGGACTTCATCAGCATATTTTATTGTTTTTATTTGACGTTTACCATAGCTGTCGGGCAATTGTTTTTCTTCCTTATAAGAAACCATTTGACCGTCTTTATAGTCAACCATGGTAAAAGTTTTGGCTTTTGGCTTAGCTATTTTTTTAGTATCAAAAGAATTCTTTGTATATTTTGTTAATTCACCGTTATCAAATGAAAATGCTTCATCATATTTAACAAAAATCGGGTGTTTTTGTTGATTTATCATGCATAAATAAGGCTGTCCGTCTTGAAATTCAACATATTTTGCACTAGTTTGGCTATCTTGCGTAATAGTTAAACCTTCATAATAGGCCATAGGTTTTCCGTTTGAAAATTCAATTTTTTTTGAAATATGTTTACTGCCATCAGCACCGGTTGAGACACCTTCAAGATAAATAACAGGCATGCCGTTTGAATAATATATCTTTCTTTCTGTACTACTATTCAATCCATCATTAGTAATTCCATCTTGAACAACGATAAAATTACCGTATGGACGTGAAATTGTTCTTGTAGAAATATAAGAAGAATTATCCGATAATGTCAGCTCTGTATAATCAGGTTGAAAGGGTGAAATATTTGCTTCATCATAAATTCTTTTTGAAGTTTCAATTGCAGAATTAATATCATCTTGAACAGTGTTTAATATAGTATTTGCTTGGCTTTTTGCATAGCTTGCAAGTTCTCTTGCAGATGTATCTGTTTTTTCAAAACCGCGAAGAACTTTTAATACACCCAAAGGAGTTGTTTTTTGTGTATTTTTTTCATAGTTTGATGAAAAATGAACAGTATCATTTTTCAAATTAGTGTTTATTGTATTAAAACCGCCTAAAAACACATTAGGCTCACTTAAATAAGTTTTTAAATTAGCTTTTGCAGTTGTTAATGAAATTGGTAATATATGCATTTTTTAATCTCTTTATAAAATAATATCCAAATGAATAAAACTTCTAAAAATAATTTATTGCCAAAAAAAAATAAATATCAACCCAAATATAATTTTTAAATATTTAATATTTTTTTAAAATAATCAATTGTTTTACATAAACCATCTTTTAATTCAACTTTTGGCTCCCAATTAAGAAACTCTTTAGCAAGTTTAATATCAGGTCTTCTTTTTGTAGGGTCATCTTTTGGAAGCTCTTTATAAATAATTTTTGAATTTGATGAAGTCAATTTTAAAACCAGCTTTGCAAATTCATTAATATTAATCTCATTCGGATTTCCCAAATTGACAGGTCCAATAAAATCAGCTGAATTATTCATCATTTTAATTAATCCTTCAACTAAATCTGATACATAACAAAATGAGCGGGTTTGAGAACCGTTTCCGTATATTGTTATATCTTGACCTGTCAGCGCTTGAACAATAAAATTCGGAACAACTCTGCCATCATTTTTATCCATATAAGGACCATACGTGTTAAATATTCTTACTATACGGATTTTAGAATTATAAATTCTGTTATAATCAAAAAATAAGCTCTCAGCGCACCGCTTTCCCTCGTCATAACATGCTCTTTTTCCTATGGAATTCACATTTCCCCTATAGAGCTCATTTTGCGGGTGCATTAGAGGTTCGCCGTATACTTCACTTGTGGATGCTTGAAGAATTTTTGCATTATTTTTTTTGGCAAGTTCGAGCATATTTCTTGCGCCATATACACATGTCAGAGTAGTTGATATCGCTTTTTCCCCCTGATAATTAGAAGGTGAAGCAGGACAAGCAAGATTATATATTTCATCAATTTTTTCATTAAAAACAAACGGATTAATTACGTCATGGAAAATGAATTTAAACCTTTTGTTTGTAGATAAATCTTTAACATTTTCCAAAAAACCTGTAGTGTTATTATCAAGACAAATAATATAATTATTTTCATCTTGAATTAATTTCCTGCATAAATTTGACCCTAGAAAACCGGTGCCGCCGGTAATTAATATTTTTTTCATTTTACGATATCCTCTAAACATCTATTTTTAAAATGAAATAATATAAATTAGTATAAAATAAAATAATAAATAATTAAATACAGGCTATTTGCTTAAAATTATTATAAAACATCGGGTATTCTTGCAGTTGTTAATGTGCCGCCATATTTATTTAATTCATCTATTGTAAATTCATTTTCCATTATTCCCCAAGGATTTACTATATTAAATGTTTCAATAGTACCATTTTTGTCAGTTTTTGCAGGAATTATTCTATACATATGTAATGAATCTATTCCTTTTAAAAAGTCAGGCGTATTTTCTGAAGTTAAATCACGGCTTGACCAGCAAACAAGGTGATTTTTAAAAAAATCAGGATTATTTAAAATAGCACTAATCTTATCTTTATGACTTTCAAACGAATAGCCGAGGGTTCGAGTGTCATTTAGGCCTAATCTGGCATAAAAAAGTTCGCCCCAGCCATGGTTTCTATTTTCACTAAAAGCATTATCAAATTCACCGTTATATCCTTTTGTATTTTCAGGATGATTTGTATCAATAGAAACATTCATGTCGTATATGCAAAAAGTATGAATAAAAGAGTTCAAAATATTTTCTTTTTCTTGCTTTTTTCTTAAATCTGTTTCAGATTTTATTTCATCTTGCAGACGCTTATAAATTTTAAGAATCTTATAAAATTGAGTATCAACTCCTTCAGCATATTCAAGCATTTTTACACCCATAGCGCCTTGAGAATAATATTTTTTATCTGCTTTATCAGGCAGTTTAGAATTTATAAATCTTATATCTTTATAAAAACCACATGGAAAATTTACAACTACATCATTTCCTTCTTGCCTAAACATTTGAAGAATTAAATATCTCGCTTTTGGTTCACACAATATTGAATTAATTGCAGATATTTCCCAGCAATTTGCAATTTCATTTTGAGTGCTTGCATATCTTTCTATAGGAGGAAATAATTCAAAATATTTTTCCTTAGTAAGCTCCAATTTTCGAGAAGAATTATATGAAGTTTTTATTCTAATATATTTTTCACCTTTAACCTGAAAAACATCTCCAACATTAAGCTCTTTATATGTACCTTTATATTTCATTAAATTATCTTGATTTTCCATAGCTTCAGATAGTGAATTAAAAGTGGGAACAAAAGCCTCAATCGGTTCAATGCCTAAAGAATAAGCCTCATATAATCTATCAATATCTTTTGAAACAGAAGAATTTACTTTTCCCGATAAAGGCAAATATTCAAATATATGTTTTCCTATGACGCCTTTTTGCACAAGTTCAACAAGCATAGAAAAATTACTTGCTTCAACAGATGATGAATCAATATCAAACAAATATAGCGCTATTCCATCATCGCTTGTTCTGTCTTTTCGAGAAGAAAACATTTTTTCGCCTGTCGGCAATTTTAACCCCATGAAATATTTATACGTATCAAGATACTGCATAAATTTTTTATGTTTTTCTTCGTCTTGTTTTTCAAGATTAATGGTATTAGTGGTTGTTTTAGTATCCAAACTTCCCTTGAAGCTTGGAAAAGAAATTTTATTAAAAGATTTAATTTTAGATAGATTAATACTGCTTAATTCTGAAATATACATAAAAAAACCGCTGATAGCTACAATTAATCAAAGAAATATAAAAAAATAAATTGATAGCTTGCTAAAAACAAAAGAATAATATTTACACATCGTAATATTTGCAATTTTTGAGTCAATTTGATATATGTATTTATTTTATCATATTATCGATACGGAATAACAATATGAAAATTATAGATAATGTTTTTCTTTCACAAATAAATTCTAAAATTTCCAACCCCGAAAAGAAAAAATTTTTCAGGTCTAAACATCAAAC
>CALVET010000083.1 GCA_944326675.1 Candidatus Gastranaerophilales bacterium | reverse complement strand
CATTTTTTGCATTACACTCTACCCCTGTACTTACATTATTAACACTGTCAGGAATTGTTAATATACTACTATCACCCATGTTCTTTGCTGTTACACATAAATCATCAATCTGCATAAAATCAGGACTCGGACATGTAAAACTTGCACAAGGATAACTTGAAGAAGGGTTAACCATTACATAGCCACTATTACAACTTGTGCACTCTGATGAATTACAAGTTGCACAATTGTTAAATTTAGTTGAACAATATACACATTGTTCATTTTCATCCAAATATTGTCCATTGGGACATGTCAAACACTTGCTTGCATTACATACAGGACAATCAGCACCATATTTTTCAGAGCATTTCCTGCAAGTACAAGTTTTATCATCTTTAAATTCATCCGCTCCACAAGATAACCCTGTACATGCTATACAAAAATTACTTGTACATAACGTACAATTTGCAGTGAATTGAGAACACTCTGTTGTGATATCAGATACAGCACCGCCGCTTCCAAAGACTCCTGATGAGAACTTTTTTGTGATTAAAGGAGTGAATGCTGCAGTTATGCAGCTTATTACAATTAGACTGATTAATAACTCAATCAGAGAAAACCCAAAAATCTTTTTCATAATACTCTTACTTAAAATATCCTTTATTTAAAACATATTTTATTTAAAATTTACCATATTTAAATAAGAATTTCAATATTAAATACAGAAATATTAATATAAATTATGTTTTAAATACGGTTTATATATTTAATAAACCTTATTATCTTTCTAACAAAGGGGGATAAATGAACATAAAAAAAGACTTTGGTCTAAGAATAAAAGAACTTAGAACCAAAAAAGGAATAACCCAATACCAACTTGCAGAGCAAGTCGGTATTGATCCAAAACATATGAGTCACATTGAAACAGGAAGAAGCTTCCCAAAAGCAGACCTGATTGAAAGATTTGCGAATGTTTTAAATGTAGAATATACGGAATTTTTCAAAACTCAACACTTTCAAACAAGAGCATATATTTTAGATAAAATCAACAGCATATTAAAAAGTGCTTCCGATAAAGACCTTAATAAAATTCTAAAATTAATGCTTTGTTTTATGAACTAAAAGGAATTAAGTTTTTATTTTATTTCAAAACTACCTTTTGTCTGGATTTCAGTTTCAAGTTTATCGATAAATTCGTCAATTGACATCTCTGCGAGTTGTCCTACTCCGCGTTTTCTTATCGCAACTTTTTGAGATTCAATTTCTTTGTCACCTGCGACAAGAACATAAGGTACCTTTTTGTTTTGCAAATAATCTCTTATTTTATAGCTCATTGATTCTGATTTTTCTTCAAAAATAACCCTGATACCTTTTTGTCTAAGTTTTTTATAAACTTCTTCCATGTAGTCATTGTGTCTGTCTGCAATCGGAACAAGCGCAACTTGATGAGGTGCAAGCCATGCAGGGAAGGCACCGGCATAATGTTCAATTAAAATACCGTGAAATCTTTCCATTGAACCAAAAATAACCCTGTGTAGCATTACGGGGGTTTTTAGCACGCCATCTTTATCTTGATATTTAATTTCAAATCTTTCCGGTAAATTGAAATCTAATTGAATTGTTGCACATTGCCATGTTCTTTTTAAGGCGTCCTTAACTTTAAAATCAATCTTAGGACCATAAAATGCTCCGTCACCTTCGTTGATTTCGTATTTCATGCCTCGTTTATCCATGGCTTCTTTTAAGCCTGCTTCTGCTAATTCCCAATTTTTAATATCGCCGACATAACTTTCCGGACGAGTTGATAATTCAACTTCAAAAGTCATATTAAAAATTTTCATAGTATCAGAAACAAAATCAATAATATTATTAATTTCATCAACCAATTGTTCAG
This sequence comes from Candidatus Gastranaerophilales bacterium, assembly GCA_944326675.1. Taxonomy (GTDB): domain Bacteria; phylum Cyanobacteriota; class Vampirovibrionia; order Gastranaerophilales; family Gastranaerophilaceae; genus RUG14156. The sequence continues at coordinate 18,635 of CALVET010000083.1, read as the reverse complement.
GTGTACAGAAAATATGAGCATCATCTTGAGTAAAACCTTGTACACGAGTTAAACATGATAATGCACCTGATTTTTCACGTCTGTATACAGTACCCAATTCAGCCATTCTCAAAGGTAAATCACGATATGAGTGTCTTTGTGATTGATAAATCAAAATATGAAACGGGCAATTCATTGGTTTAACAATATATTGCTCATCTGAATCATCTTCTTTTTGGATAAAGAACATATTTTCTTTATAGTGATCAATATGACCTGACAACTCCCATAGTTTTGTTTTTGCAAGTTGAGGAGTTTGGACAATAACGTAATCTCTTTTTCTGTGTTCTTCTCTCCAATAATTTTCAATTTGTTCTCTTACAGTGTATAAATTAGGATGCCACAAAACAAGTCCGCCGCCAATCTCATCTCTAACAGAGAACAAATCAAGCTGTGCGCCTAATTTTCTGTGGTCACGTCTTTTAGCTTCTTCCAATTGATTAATATATTCATCAAGTTCTTCTTTTGTTAAAAATGCAGTCGCATAAATTCTTTGAAGCATCTTGTTTTTCTCGTTGCCTCTCCAATATGCACCTGCAACAGACATAAGCTTAAAAGCCTTAATTTCTTTAGTTGACTCGATATGAGGTCCTGAACATAAATCATTAAATAATACGTTTCCGTCTTTATCTTTTGTTAAATATAAAGTCGGATGATCGTTTTTGTGTTCTTCCAATAGTTCGGCTTTATATATTTCGCCTTCTTTTTTAAATTCTTCTATTTGAGCTTGTACATCAGGAATGGTATATTTTTCAAAAGTAAGATTTTGACTTATTAACTTTTTCATTACTTTTTCAATTTCTTTAAGATTTTCATCCGATAAAGTAACGCCTTCAATATCAAAATCATAATAAAAGCCGTTTTCAATAGCAGGTCCGATTGCAAGCTTTGCTTGCGGATATAATTGTTGAACCGCTTGAGCCATTATATGAGAACAAGAGTGTCTTAATGTTTGTAATTTTTCATCAACTTGTTTTTCCATTTTAATATACTTCCTTAATACTTCTCTGATTAATAATAATTTTAACACAAAAAAGAATGTGCAAATTTTATTTGCTATATTAGATTTTTTCTATAATTAAATCCGTAATTTTTGTTGTGGTGCATATTTTTGAATCTTTTTGTGCAATATCTTTTGTTCGATAATTTTCTTTCAAAACTTCCTTTACTGCCCTATATATACTATCAGAAGCCAATCTTTCGTTAAAAGAATAATTTAACATCATTGCAGCCGATAAAATTGTAGCTATAGGATTTACAACATTTTTTCCTGCCAAATCAGGAGCTGAGCCATGGATTGGTTCATACATAAAAGGAGTTTTTCCATCAGACAATGAAGCAGATGGGAGCATACCCAAAGAACCGCAAATTGTTGAAGCTTCGTCAGACAGAATGTCTCCAAATATATTTCCTGTTAATATAACATCAAACTGCCTCGGGTTTTGAACTAATTGCATGGCACAATTATCAACATACATATAAGACAATTCAACATCAGAGTATTCATTTGAAACTTCTTTTGTTATTTCTCTAAATAATCTTGAAACATCTAATACATTTGCTTTATCAACGCAGCAAACGCGTTTTTTTCTTTTTTGAGCTGATTTAAAGGCAACATGGGCAATTCTTCTGATTTCATCTTCATCATATATCATGTTGTTAAAACCATATTTTATTTCTCTTCCGTCCAGAGTTGTTTTTGTTGAAATTCCTTTTGGTTCACCAAAATATACATCGCCTGTTAGTTCTCTTACTATCATTATGTCTGTATTTCTTGCAATTTCTTCCTTTAGGGGTGATGAAAATAGTAATTCATCAAAAACTTTTACGGGTCTTAAATTTGCAAATAAATTTAATTTTTTTCTTATACCCAATAAAGCTCTTTCGGGTCTTAATTCAGGAGCAAGAGAATCATATTTCCAATCGCCTACTGCACCCAATAAAACAGCATCGGATTTTAAGCAGGTCTGAATTGTTTTATCAGGCAAAGGAAAACCTGTTTCATCATAAGCACGCCCGCCAATCGGAGCATAATTATATTGAAATTCTAAATTATATTTACTTGATACTTTATCTAAAACTTTTATGGCAGAAGCTATTATTTCGCCGCCTACTCCGTCACCTAATAAAACTGCAATATTTTTCATCATTTACCTACTTTTTGTTTTGTGTATTCTACTAAACCGCCGGTATTAATAAGATTTTGAATTTCAGAAGGAAAAGCGCTGAAACTATATTCTTTTTCTTTTGTTTTATTATATATTTTTCCTTTAGATAAATCTATATCTATAATATCATTTTCATTTACGTCATCTTGTATTTTATTATTTTCAATAATAACAAGTCCGATGTTAATAGCATTTCTATAAAATATTCTTGCGAAAGATTTTGCAATAACAGCTTTAATTCCGCATGCTTTTATTGCAAGCGGAGCATGCTCTCTTGATGAACCACAGCCGAAATTATTACCTGCTATTATTATATCGCCCTCTTTAACATTTTTACTAAATGTCTTATCTATATCTTCCATGCAATGAGCTGCAAGCTCATCTTTAGATTTTGTATTCAAATAGCGAGCAGGGATTATTACGTCCGTATCTACATTATCGCCATATATCCAATTTTTATTCATACTTTTTTCATCCATTTAAACTATATACAACCACTATATTATAAATTAAGATAAATATGCAAATACGAATTTAAGAAATTCGCACATCGCAGTAACTTGTATACAAAGCATTTAAAAAGGAGTACAACAATGCAAGAAACAATTATCGAAACAGCTGGAAAAATTTGGGAATACCTTAATGAAAACGGCGAAGTTACAACAAAAAAAATGAACAAAGACCTTGGTCTTAACGAAAACTTTGCAAGCCTTGGCTTAGGCTGGTTAGCTCGTGAAGACAAAGTTAACTTTGCTAAAAAAGGTTCTTACACAAAAGTTAGCCTAAGATAGTTAAAAAAAATTACTTAATTTTAAAGAAATCCTTGTAAATCATTGACAAGGATTTCTTTTTTTTGGAGAATAGAATTATGTCAAATTAAATAAGATAAAATGACGCAGATTATGTAGAAAAGGAAATAAAAAAATGGCTACACCAAAGAAAAGAACAGGAAAAGCAAGTCAGGCCACAAGAAGAGCTAATTGGAAAGGCGCAGTTCCGGCAACTACTACATGCCCAAATTGCAAAGCTATTGTATTAACTCACACAGTTTGTCCTGAATGCGGATATTACAAAGATGGTTTTGCTTCCATTAAAAAACAAGAAGAAGTAAAAGCTCAAGAAGCAAAAGAAGAAACTAAAAAAACAAAAAAAGCTAAAACAAAAAAAGCTGAAACTGAAGAAAAAACAATTGAAGCAGAAGTAGTTGAAGAAACAACAACAGAAGCAAAAGAATAGTAAAACATCGTTTTGGGGAAATTAGTATGACAAGAATTGCTATAGACGCAATGGGCGGAGATTATGCTCCATCAGAAATCGTAAAGGGTGCCGTTTGGGCAGCACAAGATTACAATGTTCCGATTGAACTTGTTGGTCAAACAGACAAAATTCAACAAGTATTGGATGAAATAGCAAAAAAGGGCATAAAATCAAACAGGGGCGGTTATTTTGTAAAAAACATCAAAGTTGACCTTTCCAAACTTGACATAAAAATTACCCAAGCTGATGAGATAATAGAAATGGGCGAAGCTCCCGGTGTTGCAATACGTAAAAAGAAGAAATCTTCAATAGTGTTAGCTGTTGATGCTGTTGCAAAAGGGAGCTCTGACGCTGTAGTTGCGGCAGGTTCAACAGGGGCTGCAATGGCAAGCTCTTTGTTTGGTTTAGGACGCTTAAAAGGAATTGAACGCCCCGCAATTGCAGCTACTCTTCCCACGAAAAAAGAACCGGTTATACTAATTGATGCAGGCGCTAACAGCTCTTGTACACCTGAAATGCTTTTTCAGTTCGCCACCATGGGTGCAACATTTGTTAAAAATGTGTATAACAGAAAAGACCCAAGAATCGGCGTTATGAATATCGGCGAAGAAGAAGAAAAGGGCAACCAGCTTGTTAAAGACACGCACAAACTTCTTAAAGAAAATACTATTGGTTTAAAATTTATCGGCAACATTGAAGGAAAAGAACTTTTCCAAGGAGATGTTGACGTTGTTGTTTGTGATGGTTTTGTCGGCAATGTTGCACTAAAAACAATTGAAGGCTGCTCAATGATGTTGTTTAAATTAATTCAACAAGAATTTAGAAGCGATTTGATTTCCAAAATTGTCGGACTATTAGCTAAACCATTCATGAAAAGAATATATAAAAGAATTAACTATGAAGAATTTGGCGGTGCATTGCTTTTGGGTGTTAAAGGGATAACAGTAATTTCTCATGGCAGAAGCTCATCATATGCAATCAAAAACGCTGTACGTGTTGCAAAAGAAGCCGTTGAATCAGGCGTTAACAAAAAAATTGCAGAAATTATAAATTAATAACTTTAGACAAAAAGAGGAGAAAATGAAAAAATTTGCATTTATATTCCCGGGGCAAGGTTCTCAAACCACGGGTATGGGCTTGGATTTATATAATAATTACGAAAAGGCAAAAGAAGTTTATAATACAGCCGACAAAGTTTTAAATAAAAAAATATCAGAAATTTGCTTTAACGGCCCTGATGAGGATTTAAAACAAACAATAAACGCGCAAAGTGCAATCGTTGCAACCTCTATTGCAGCCTATGAAGCTTTTAAGTCAGCTTGTCCAAATATTAAACCAAGTATTACTTTAGGACATTCATTAGGCGAGTATTGCGCTATGTATTGCTCTGGCGTTATGGATTTAGCAACAACAATGAAGGCTATTCAAAAACGCTCAGAACTTATGGATGAAGCCACAAAAACCACAAAAGGTACAATGGCAGCTATTTTGGGAGCCAAAATTGAAGATATTAATTCATCAATTGAAGAAGCTTCAAAAATTGGGCTGGTGCAAGTTGCCAACTATAATGACCCAACTCAAGTTGTAATTACAGGAGAAATTAAAGCGGTCGAAAAAGCATGTGAATTAATTAAAGAAAAAGGAGCTAAAAGAGTTGTTCCTTTGGCTGTTTCAGGAGGATTTCATTCAAAACTTATGACAAGCGCCGCTAGTGCATTTGTTGATTTTGTTAAAACACTTGAATTAAATAATGCACAAGTTCCTGTTATTACTAATGTTGACGCTAAATTAACAACAAACAAAGAAGATTTCATTAAGAAAATGCCCGCTCAAATTAACTCATCAGTTATGTGGGTTCAATCAATCCAAAATGCAATTGAGCAAGGTGTGGATACTTTTATTGAATTTGGTAACGGAAAAGTTTTAGCAGGGTTAAACCGCAAAATTTCATCTGAAATAAAAACATACAACGTTTCAGATTCAAGCACTTTAAAAGCTGTAGTTGATGAATTAATGGTAGGAGTTTAATATATGGAAAACAAAGTTGCTTTAATTACAGGTGCATCAAGAGGTATAGGCAAGGCTTGTGCTCTAAGATTAGCAAAAGAAGGCTGTGATATAGCTATTACCTATGCAGGAAATGATGAAGCGGCAAACAAAACCGTTGAAGAAATAAAAGCGTTGGGAGTAAACGCCAAGGCATATAAATTTGATGTTTCTAATCAAGCTGAAGTTGATGAAAACATTGCAAAAATAATTGAAGATTTTAAAAGAATAGATGTTCTTGTTAATAATGCAGGTATTACAAGAGACGATTTATTTATCAGAATGACTGAAGATAAATGGAATGCCGTTATTAATACTAACTTAAATTCGGCATTTTATGTATCTAAACCTGTTGTTAAATTAATGATGAAACAACGTTCAGGTGCAATCATAAACACAACAAGCGTTGTGGGTATATATGGTAACGTTGGTCAAGCAAATTATGCTTCAGCTAAAGCAGGGTTAATCGGCTTTACTAAATCATTAGCTAAAGAACTCGGTTCAAGAAACATAAGAGTAAACGCTGTTGCTCCGGGATTTATTGAAACAGATATGACGAAAAATTTACCTAACTTAGATGAAATGTTAAAATTAATTTCTTTAAGACGTCTTGGACAAGCAAGCGATATAGCTGACGTTGTTAAATTTTTGGCTCTTGATACAGAATATATGACAGGTCAAGTTCTTGAAGTTGATGGCGGAATGATAATATAATTTAATTATGAAACATATAAATAATAAAATTTTATTTTTGCTATTGCCGGTGGTTTTTATGTTGCTGCCGGCTTTAGCATTAGACATAAATGATTACAGCGATTTTTCATCTCGTTCTTTAATTATGAACAAGATGAACAGTACTGAAACAATCTCCCAAGAACAAAGGGAATTACTTATTTCAAAAAAACTTTTCCCGACCTCTGAATGTTTAAATCAACAAATAAAAAAGGGTAATTTTGAAAATGTAAAATTACTATTGGACTCTAAAACAAACCCCAATAACTCATACTATAGCGAATACCCTATTTATACAGCTGCAAAAATGAATAATTTTGAAATATTAAGCCTGCTTTATGAATATGGTGCAAAATTAGACAGAGGGTTTTACAGTGAATTATATGAAGCAGTAAAAAACAAAAACACACAAATGGCACAATTTTTAATTGATAAAGGTGCAAAAGTAAACTATCAGGATTCAATCACAAATAATACCATTTTATATATGTCTTTGAAAAATAAAATGTATGATATTTCAGCGCAATTAATTGCCAAAGGAGCTAAAGCTGATATGAAATCAGTTAGATATATAAAGAAAAAGAAACTCTATAATTTAATTGAAGATAAATAAATTAAAGCACCCAACAGGGTGCTTTAATTAGAATTGTTTTAAAAATCTTTCATCGTTATTAAAGAACAACCTAATATCATCAATTGCATATTTTAGCATAGCAAGTCTTTCAACGCCCATGCCAAAAGCAAAGCCTGAGTATACATTAGGATCAATATCAACATCTCTTAAAACATTCGGATCAACCATGCCTGCGCCTAAAATCTCCAACCAGCCAAGATTAGAACAAACAGGACATCCTTTTCCATGGCACATTATGCACTCAACATCAATTTCAACAGAAGGCTCTGTAAAAGGGAAAAAGCTGCTTCTATATCTTGTCGGACGAGCTTGACCGAAATATAGTCTGATAAATTCATTTAATACGCCTTTTAATTGTGCAATATTAACATTTTTATCAACATATAAACCTTCTATTTGATGGAATAAATTATTTTTTCTTGCTGATACATTTTCGTTTCTATATACTCTGCCGGGAGAAATTATTTTAATCGGCGGTCTTGAGTTTAACATTTGTCGAACTTGTGAATTTGAAGTTTGACTTCTTAAAACGACGTTTTTGGCGCTTTCGCAATAAAAAGTATCCTGAACATCTCTTGCAGGATGTTCTTTTGGAACGTTTAACATATCAAAATTGTATTTTTCAACTTCAACCTCGGGAGAATACTCTGATTTTGCAACAGAAAAACCCAAAAGATTAAATATTTCAACAATTTCATTCACTGTTTGAGTTAAAGGATGAATTTTTCCTGTGGGAATATAATCGCCATCCAATGTAACATCAATTTTTTCTTTCAAAAGTTTTTCATTTAATTCTTTTTTATAGAAAATTTCCTTCTTTTCTTCAATTAAAGAAGTTAATTCATTTGAAACTTTATTTAATAAAGCGCCTATCACCGGCTTTTTATCGGAAGGCAAGTCTTTCATGCCTTTTTTTAGATTATTTAGCTCTGAATTTCTTGAAAGAAATGTGTTTTTAACAGCTTCAAGGCTTTTTAAATCTATTGCAGCGTTAATCTCTTTTAGCGCTTCATCTTTAATTTGTTGAATTTTATTTTCCATTTTAATTATTCTCCTTTGATAATAATAGCTTAAACAAAAAATTTATACTATAATATTTCCCATGGATTTTATTTTTTATTTAACATTATTTTTGTTTGTTCTTTTGTTTGGTTTAATTGATTGTAATATAGACTACGATTTTTGGGCGAGATTAATTGTCGGCAAAAATTTTTTCCAAACAGGAGAGCTTTTCAACTTTGATTTTCAATCCTATGGTTTAACCCATAAATTTATTGACCATGAATGGGGCTCAAGTTTAATTTTTTATTTAATACAAAATAATTTTGGCGACATCGGTTTATATATATTTAAGTCTTTAATAATATTTTCAACCTTATTTGTAATTACTAAAATAATCAGACTGGATAATAAAAATTCAAAACTGCATTTTTTATTCTTTTTCTTTTGTCTTCATTCAATTTCATACAATATTTTTTCTACCATAAGGTGTCAAACATTTTCTTTTTTATTTTTTGCACTTTATTTATACACGCTAAAATATTCTAAAATCAAAAACAACTACAGGGTTTTATGGTGTTTACCTATTTTAAATATAATATGGGCAAATTGTCATGGAGGGTTTAGCATTGGCTTAGTTTTAATATTTTTATTTACTTTGGGTGAATTTTTAAACAAAGAAAATTATAAACCTTATCTTTATTGCTTTATTATTTCATTATTAACTTCATTAATTAATCCATACGGAATAGAGTATATTTATTATATTTTTGGCGCTTTAAGTCTTAACAGAACACACATAACAGAATGGCAGAGTGTATTTTTTAATGAAGATTTTAAATATTTTTTAATTAAATTCAAAATATTTTTTGTTTTTGCTAATTTAATTTTTCTCTATTCGATATTTAAAAATATCAAATCAAAAGATTTCTACAAAAAAATCGATAAAACAAAATATCTTATTATACTTTTTACGCTTTTAATTTCTCTTAAATCATTAAGATTTCATGTTTTTTTCACATATAGCGTATTAGCTCTTTGCTACAGCGATTTTTATAATATATTCAATAAAAAACTTCCTGAAATTTATGATAATTTAAAAGAAATAATATTATTTATACTTATTTTAATTTCAACCGTTTCACACTTTCAAAACAAGAATTTTTTAATAACTACACTTGACTATCCCATTTATTGCATTGAATTCATTAAACAAAACTCAATTAAAGGCAACCTGTTTATAAATTTTCATTTTGGAAGCTATGCTTCATATAAGCTATATCCAAACAATCAAGTCTTTATGGATGGAAGATATGAAGAAGTATATGATAATGATTTAATCAACCAAATGGCAGGGGTTTTCCTTGCTAAAAACCAAGATGCTTTTTTTAAAAAATATCATACGGATATTTTAGTTTTAGATAAATCTTATCCGATTGTTGACATAATGAAAAAAGATAAGAACTGGTTTTTAGCTTATGAAGATGAAAAATTCAGCTTATTTTTAGATAAAAAATATAAAAATAAAAAATTTAAAACACCGACTAAAGATTTAAACTACTACAACAAAACAAAATTTAATACCTCTGTTGATTGGGTTAACTAATGTAAATTTAACTCCTTTAATATATATTTTATTCTATAATTAAATATATTTAATTGGGAGAGTATTATGAAACCGTTTATCAAAATTTTTGCGATAGTAATTGTTTCTATTCTTGTATTATCTTATTTGGCCTTTTTGATAATTCCAAATTTCATCAACCTTGATAAATATAAACCGGATATTCAAAAAATGGTTTTAGATAATTCCAAATTAAATCTTGACTATTCTAAAATAAGATTGTATTCTACTCCCCTGCTTTCTTTAAAAATAAAAATAGAAAATGCAAAAATAACATTCAGCGATAATTCTGAGCTTTTTTATTCTCCTGAAATTAAAACAGGCATTGTACTTCCCTCTCTTTTATTTCTTAAAATTAAAACAGCACAAACAGAAATTAATAACCCTTCTTTAACTCTTGATATAATTAATGATAAAGAATATAAAATAGTTAAACTTATAGAAGATATAATCAATCAAAATCTTAACAATAAAAAATCTCAAACAGAACCACTAAGTCCTTTTAATCAATGGGTTGTTGATAATTTAAAAATCAAAATTCCATCAATAAATATCATTAACTATAATGTTACGGTTAATGACATTAAAAATTCAAACAATCTAAAGCTAAATGGCGAAAATTTAACCCTTGGTTATAACTCTAAAACAAACAACATTAAAATTAAAACCGTATCAAAACTTTTATCAAATGATAAAGAAAACATTCTGGCTGATATTGATATCAATGCTTCATTTTTAACCAACCAAAAAACAAAAAAAGAAGATAAAAAAGAAGAAATCAATATTCCTTTTATAAACATTGTTAAAATTTATCAAACATACGACCTTAAAACTTCAATTAATTCAAAATTAAAAATAAAACAAACAAAAAAAGACGGGCTTTTAATTTGGGGTCATTTTGATGTTGACGATTTTACAATTAAATTAGGTAATACTCATCTACCCAAAAGCTACTTGCACAGCAATTTTAACAAAAAAGAAATTGAATATGACACAAATATCAACCTTAGCCAAAATGAAAATATAATTCTAAAAGGCATTTTAAAACAAGGCAAAAAAGCATATTTAAAAACAACAATTAAATCAACTGAAATTCACATTGAAAATATTTTGAATTTATTAAAAGGAACATTAGATAGTTTTAATATTACGCTTCTTGATTCAATAAAAATAAAAGGCATTTTAAATGCGAATGCTTTTATTGAAACCGATTTTAAAAAGTTAACTTCAAATGGTTCAATCACTATTAAAAACGGTTATTTCGAAGAAACAATTTCAAAATTAAAAATTAACAATATTATTGTTAACCTAATTTTAGATAACAATGCTCTTAACATAAAAGATACAAAAGCAAATGTAAATAATTCCAATATAACAGCTTCAGGCAGCATAGATAATAATTCTAACGCTGATATTAAAATAGATTTTGATGAATTAAATCTGCAATCTCTTTATCAAACCTTTGCACCCAAAGAATTAAAAAAATCTTATGAGATTACCTCAGCCAAATTAACAGCTCATATTAATATTAGGGGTAAACTTGATAATTTAAATGCTGAACTAAAAACAAAATTAAAGAACTTAAACCTGAATGACGCTAAAAAAACAATGTATTTAGTAAACAATGAAGCTCAATTTAATCTTTTAGCCAATTCAAAAGAAATTAAAGGAGATTTATTAAACAATAATCTGGCTTTATCTGTTCCAAATCTAAAAACAAAAGTAAAAATTAATTCAATTAAAGTTAACATTGATGATAAAAATATAATCTTAAATCCTTTTGATTTAATTTATAATGACTTATCTAAAATTAATATCAAAGGTTCAATTAATAATTATCTTCAAAAACCGAGTATAGATATTTTATTGGACGGAAAAATTTCAACACAAAATATCGCCCAAACTCTTGGAAAAGAAATTGCATATTATCTTAATTTCAAAGGCTCGATTCCTCTTAAAATTTCAATAAAAGGAGATGATAAAAAACAAGATATTTTTGCTCAAATTCGTGCAGACAAAAATAATTATATAACCTTTATTGATTTTAATTCATTATTAAATAATCCAAGTACAATTCAAGCTGATATTTCAATCGAAAACAATAAAATCAAAATTAAAAATTCAGGATTATTTAAAACTACCTCTGATTTTTCAAACAATCTTGAAAAAATTGCTGATTTTAGTGCTGATTTAGAAAATGACCATATAAAACAAATTTCTCTCGAAATTTTAAAAGAACAAAATGCAAAAATTTCAATATTTAAAAATTCATCCCTTGTTTTAAAAGGAAAAATGACACTGGATGGATATATAGATAACCTTAACTATAAAGGAAATTTAAAAGCAAGAAATATTTCAATTCCCGAGCTTTTATCAAAAGCAGAATTGATAGATTTAAATTTATTAAATAAAACCGCTTCAATAGATATTAAAAAAGCAAATATAAATTCATCACTATTAGATTTATCTTTTAAAACAAATTTAGCTTCCTTGCCGATTATCAATTTAAGTGATTTTAATTTAAAATCAGATTTAATTGATGTTGATAAATTGATGACGGTTTTAAATAACCTTTTAAAATACACCCCGACTCAAACAAATTCAAGCAAAAACTCTAACACTCAAGCTAATATACCGATATATCTAACAGGAAAAATTGATATATTAAAGCTTATTTCAGGCACAATTACAATAAACGATATTAAAAGTGATTTATTAATTAAAAATAACAATCTATATCTTGACAATTTAATCTGCAATGCCTTTAAAGGTGATATTAAAGGTGCAGTTAATATGAATTTAATTACTCAAGTTATAAAAGCAAAACTTGAAGGCAAAAATCTTGATTCTAATAAATTGCTTGTTGATTGTGCCAATTTAAAAAATACAATTTCAGGATTATTAAATTTTAATACCGATATTTCTATTTACGGTGCAACATATCAAGAACAAATGAAATCGCTAAAGGGAAATTTAAATTTCGAAATCAGCAATGGGGTTTATGGTCCTTTTGCAAAATTGGAAAATTTCTTTTTAGCTCAAAATATCATACAAAATGCGTTACTTAAAAATACAATAACTTCCATGACTGCTCCTCTAAAAGCAATTGATACAACTCATTTTAAAAAGTTAGCAGGAAGTTTGAGTTTTAATAAAGGAGTTGCAAAACTAAATCCTATTACTTCTCAAGGAGATATGTTGTGTTTATTAATTAACGGTAATTTAAATCTTTTAAATAACAACATAAATGCTTCAATAAATTCTCATCTTAACTATGATTTATCCGATAAAATCGGTATTTTAGCTCAAACAAACCCTAAATATCTTACTAACAACCCTAATAATATAAACTATGCTTATATAAGTTTATATACAATTTTTTCTCAAGTTGTGACTGATGAGGTATTTAATAAAATTCCGAGTTTTACAAAAGAATATGACAAAAATAAAACAACAAAATTCCAAATAACCCTAAACGGCAATCTTCAAAAACCGACAAACCTTGTAAAATCGTTCAAATGGCTTGTATTAAAAAGCGAAATGGATGAAGCGAACAAAATAAAAGATAGCTATATTCAATCTAAAAAAGATAAGGCTTTACAAACAATATTTAAAGATTCTTCAATAACAACAGAAAGCATCAAACAAAATGCAGCCAATAAAGTTATTGAAACACAAGAAAAAATTCAAAATAAAGCCCAAGAAATTAAACAAAATGCAGCTTTAAAACTGCAAAATGCAATTAAAGAAAAAACACAAAGCCAAAATGAAAAACTAAACAGTTTAAAAGACAGGTTAAAAAATTCTATGCAGCCTCAAACCCAAGAAAGTCCAGCACAGGCTCAAGACTCTAGCACTGAATTATCGGAATAATTATAAACCCATGGCGTTTAGCTCGGCTTGAAACGGGGACATTTTGGCAAGTTTTCTTATTACTTCAGGAACTTTTTCAATCGCATAATCAATTTCATCTTCTGTTGTAAAACGAGATAATGAAAATCTGATTGACCCATGCAAAGAAGTAAAAGGCACTTTTTGTGCTCTTAAAACGTGCGATGGGTCTAAACTTCCTGACGTGCAAGCACTTCCTGATGAAGCATATATTCCTAAATCGTTTAAATATAATAAAATCAATTCGCCTTCAATATATTCAAAGCCGATATTAGATGTGTTTACAACTCTTTGTTTGCTTTTTGAATTTAATTTTGCATTGGGTAGAGCGTTTAAAATACTTGTTTCAAATTTATCTCTAAGTCTTTTAACTTCAGTTAATTCGTAATCCATATTTTCCATGGCAAGTTTAGCCGCTTCTCCTAACGCAACAATATAAGGAGTATTTTGTGTACCTGCTCTAAGAGAATTTTCTTGATGTCCGCCAAGCATAAACGGCTCAAAAAGAACACCTTTTTTAACATAAAGCGCACCGACTCCCTTTGGAGCGTGGAATTTGTGACCTGATATTGAATAAAAATCAATATCGGTTCCTTCAAGCTTAATAGGAAATTTACCTGCCGCTTGAACACCGTCTACAAAAACTTTTATATCTTTATTTATTTTTTTTGCTTCAGACGCTATTTCGTAAACAGGATAAATTGCACCTGTTTCATTATTTGCATGCATCACTGATAACAAAATTGTTTCAGGCGTAATTTTAGATAATAAATTATCTATATTTAGCTCACCATTTTCATTTACACCAACATAAGTTGTTCTATAACCTTTTTTTTCAAGATTTTCATAAACCGATAAAACACAAGGATGCTCAACCTGTGTTGTAATAATGTGATTTTTACCTTCACCTTTATGCTGATTAACTATGCCTTTTATAGCAGTATTTGCGCTCTCGGTAGCACAAGAGGTAAATATAATTTCTTTTGGAGAACTTATTCCCAAAAACTCTGCGACCTGTTTTCTTGCTTCTTCAATTGCTTTTGCCGTTAAATGGGCAGTATCATACATGCTTGAAGGATTTGCATAATTTTCTCTTAAATACGGCAACATCTTTTCAACAACTCTGTCGTCAATTCTTGTTGTTGCATTATTATCTAAATATACGCTTTTCATAACATTACTCATTATATACAACTATTTCCTCATCAACCAATTCTTTTAATTTACGTTCTACAAAATTTTTCAAGGTTAATTTCGCATTGGCACATGTTGAACAATGTCCCTTTAATTTGACATAGACATTATTCCCATCCACATTTACAAGCTCAATATCTCCAAAATCTTTTTTTAATTCCGGAGCTATCTCATTTTCAATTATAGAATTAATTTTAATTATCTTTTGCACCGGATTTAAAACAGTTTTTTCATCTTTTTTTACATATTTATTTAAGATATTTTGAATATTTTCTCTACATCTTCCGCAAGCTAAACCGGCTGAAGTTATTTTTGAAATATCATCAAAAGTTTTTGCGCCATTATTTTTAATAGCGTCTATAATATCTTTTTCGCTAACTGAAAAACAATGACAAATTATTTGAGAACCTTCAATTTTTTCTTCATCAACAAGTTCTTCCCAATCTTCGTCATTTAAATATTTTTTAAGAGCATCTTCCAGCGCTTCTCTTCCCATAACAGAACAATGCATTTTTTCCGGAGGCAAACCGTCTAATTCATCTGCTATTTGCTTATTTGTAATTTTTTTAGCTTCGTCAATTGTTTTTCCTATAATCATTTCAGTTAAAACACTGCTTGCAGCAACAGCAGACCCGCAGCCAAAAGTTTGAAACTTGGCATCCACAATAACATTGTCTTTTATTTTTAAATATAATTTTAATTTATCTCCGCAAGATAGAGCTCCTGCTTCTCCAATAGCATCTGCATTTTCAATTGACCCAACATTTTTGGGGTTTTTAAAATGTTCTTTAACCTTAGCTGAATATTCCCACATAATTAAATTCCTTAGTAATACATAGAGAATTATATCACTTAAAAATCATACTGCTATACGGCAATTTTTTTTAATTTTAAGTGCATAATTATATTATGGATAATCAGCAATATAATTCATTAACCGAAAAATTAATCCAAAACGGTATATTGTCATCACAAGAAAATAAAAATGACTCATCAAATAATATCAATAACATGTTCGGAATTGAACCGGATGAAGACATGAGTCATTCGCCTTTTAATGTCAATTCAATAAAAAATGAAACAAAAAAAGAAGAAAAACCAAGAAAAAGAATAAATCAATACGACTTGGAATTATTACAAAATTCACAGCAGGATAATTCTAACAGACACAATATTGCTGTTTTTGACATAATTAAAAGATTTTTAAACATCAAAGAGGCCATGCTAAACAACGGTTCAGGCAATAATTTGGAAATTTTTTTATATAAATTTTTTCCGAAATTATATAAAGCAAAGCTTATCAAAGAGTCAATGTCAAAACTTTTAGAATTAAACATTGATACTAAAACTCTGCTCGACAAAACCATTCCTTACGGGGAAGGAGAAGCACGATACGGGGATTTGATTAAATATTTAAATTTTGCTAACGAAATACAAACAAGACTCAGAAAGAAAATTAATTAAACAGTTTCATCAAGGTGATTGCCTTCGACCATTTTTCTTAGGTTTCTTCTGCTATTATACAAATTCTTGCTAGATAATGCTTGTTGATATAACATATTCAATTTTGAAGTAATGTACATCTCTGAATTATCAGAACAAGTGCGCTTTGTATAAAGGTTTATGCCGTCGTTTGTAACGCTATAGTGGATTCCATTGATTCTAGTCATATGTTGTTCTCTATTTTTCGGCGCATTATCCATTATACTGAAAACAGGTGAAAAGTCAAGATTTACATACTACAAACATAATGTATATATTTATTTACATTTCTTAATTTTTTTCTATTTTTGTATTATAATTAATTTACTATGTTAAAGAATTATTTTATTGAAATTACAAAAAACGCTATTAATGAAGCGATTAATTCCCAAGAGCTGGGTGAAACAAAAGAAAACACTATTGAACTTATTTGCGACAAACCAAAAAACAAAGATTTTGGCGATTTTGCAATTAATGTGTCAGCTTTAGCCAGAACTGCCAAAATGGCTCCGCCAATTATAGCTCAAACAATCACAAAACACATCAAACAAGAACATTTCACAATTAATGTTGTTGCGGGTTTTATCAATTTTAAACTTGAAAAAGAATTTTTAAATAAAATCATAGTCGATATTTTAGAAAAGAAAAATGACTATCTTAAATCTGACATAGGAAAAGGCGAGAAAGTCAATATTGAATATGTCAGCGCAAACCCCACAGGACCTTTTCATATTGGCCATGGAAGATGGGCAGCATTAGGTTCAGCTTTGGCTAATATCATGAAATATTGCAATTACGATGTTTTTCAAGAATTCTATATCAATGATGCAGGTAATCAAATTAATAAGCTTGGTAAATCCCTTGAAATCAGGGTGCGCCAGCTAAAAGGCGAGAAAATCGAAATGGAAGAAGGACTATACCCTGGAGATTATCTGATTGATTGCGCTAAAAGATATCTTGAAGACAACAAAGGGCTATCTTATGCCGATTTTGCAAAGCAAGATATGCTAAGATTACAAAAAGAATTATTGGAAAAATTCGGCACTCACTTTGATTTATTTTTCTCAGAATTGAGTTTATACCAAGATAATGAAGTTGAAAAATGTATGGAAACTCTACGCAAAAGAGGAAAGATATATGAAAAAGACGGTGCCGTTTGGTTTAAAAGCTCTGACTACGGTGATGACCAAGATAGAGTTTTAGTTAAAACAGACGGTAAAAACACATATTTAACAGCCGATATCGCATATCATAAAAATAAATTAGATAGAGGTTTTGAAAGATTAATTAATATCTGGGGTGCAGATCACCACGGTTACATTCCCCGTATGAAAGCGGCAATTGAAGCTTTAGGCTATGACAGCAATAAATTGGAAGTTATCTTGGGTCAGCTTGTTAACTTAATCCAAGATGGCGAACAACAACGCATGGGTAAACGTAAAAAAATGGTTACTCTTGAAGATTTGGTTGATGAAGTCGGAGTTGATGCAACAAGATTTTGGATGTTAATGCGCTCAAGCGACACAACTATTGATTTTGATATTGATTTAGCAAAATCACAATCAGATAAAAACCCTGTGTTTTATGTTCAATATGCACACGCAAGGGCCTGCTCAATTTTAAGAAAAGCTGTTGAAAACAGGATTGATATTGATAATAAAACCCAGCTTGAGCCTTTATTTAAACAGGCTGAAATTGACGAATTTTATCAAAATCCAAATATTATTGATTTATTTGACAATCTTTCAGATGAATCAAAAGAGGCAACCAAGGCTTTAATTTTAAAACTTGAAGAAGGCAAGGCATTGTTAGCTAACGCGGTTAAATATAGGGCACCTTATATGGTATGTAAGTATTTAATGGAATTAGCCAATTCTTTCCACCATTTTTATAATTTTACAAGAGTTTTATCTGAAGATAAAAAAGACAGCTTAATGAAATTATCTTTGGTAAATTGTTTTAGAATTATTATGGCAAAAATGCTAAATTTAATGGGCGTGAGTGCTCCTGAAAAAATGTAGTTGATTTTAATTTTTGTTCATGATAAATTAAATCTTGCAGAAAGGTTAAAAACCTGTTAAGCAATAAGGGCTATTAGCCTAAGGTGGCTCTGGGTGGGACTCCAGACCAACGGGTGAAAGTTCAAGAAAACAAAAGTGACAATTAAATAAGTTTTACAATATAAGGGCTATTAGCTCAGGTGGCTAGAGCGCACCCCTGATAAGGGTGAGGTCCCTGGTTCGAGTCCAGGATGGCCCACCATAAAAGAGAGTATCGAAAGGTACTCTCTTTTATTATATATAAGGGCTATTAGCTCAGGTTTTAAAAGCGCACCATAGATAAGGGTGAGATAAAGTGCGTTACCGCACAAGGTCGCCAAGGCTCCCTTGGGGCTCTCGTCTCAGGATGGCCCACCATAAAAGAGAGTATCGAAAGGTACTCTCTTTTATTGTATTTATTACTATTAGCTCAGGTTTTAAAAGCGCACCATAGATAAGGGTGAGATAAAGTGCGTTACCGCACAAGGTCGCCAAGGCTCCCTTGGGGCTCTCGTCTCAGGATGGCCCAC
>CALVET010000082.1 GCA_944326675.1 Candidatus Gastranaerophilales bacterium | reverse complement strand
TTTATACATATATACAGCAACAAGTCCTGCTCTTTGCTGAACAACAGAGGACTTTTGTACTCTTAATTCTAAATTATCAAGGCTGTCGAAATTGTTTTGCAAAATAAACTAATTCCTTCTCTTGGGGATATCCATCAAAATAATATAACAAAGGGGAAATATTTTATATAATAATATAATTTTTCTTTACATTTTTACATACAAAAAAATATTTAATTTTTTTTAATAAAATGTGTATAATTATTTTAACCATGACTCAAAATAAAGAATATTTGGAAGATTTTAAGATATATTTAAAAAGCGAAAAGAATTTTTCTTTTCACACAATAAGGGCTTATTGTGCGGATGTTTATACGTTTTTATTGTGGATAGGGAATGAAAATCCTCTTGAGATTGAACCAAAGAAATTTAGCGAATATCTTTATTTTATTTCTCAAATTAATTATACAAAAACTACAATTGCAAGAAAAATTGCTTCAATTCGTGCTTTTTATAAGTTTTTATATCAGGAAGAATTGATTGAATATAATCCTGTTGATAATATTCCGACTCCAAAACAAAACAAGACTTTGCCGAATTTTTTATATGAAGACGAGGTTGAAAATATATTAAGAGGAATAAA
Source organism: Candidatus Gastranaerophilales bacterium (assembly GCA_944326675.1). Classification (GTDB taxonomy): domain Bacteria; phylum Cyanobacteriota; class Vampirovibrionia; order Gastranaerophilales; family Gastranaerophilaceae; genus RUG14156. Next base: position 8,297 of record CALVET010000082.1, on the reverse strand, counting down.
AATAGATACTCCGGCAGGATATAGAAATAGAATTATTCTTGAATTGTTGTGGGTTTCGGGCATGAGAATTTCAGAGCTTTCAGGTTTGAATTATGAAAATTTAAACCTCGAACAAAATGAAATCAGGGTTTTTGGTAAAGGTGCAAAAGAAAGAATTGTTTTAATTCCCAATAAAACAAAAGAAGCTTTAATCAATTATATTGAAAATGTTTCAGATTTAATTTGTAAAACGGAAAAAACGCCTCAAAGTCCTTTGTTTATAAATTATAATGGTTATAGGTTACAAAATCAAAGTATTAGAAAAGCTCTTAAAAATTGTCTTAATAATATTCATTTTACAAAGCATGTTACTCCGCACGTATTCAGACACAGTTTTGCAACAAAATTGCTTGAAAATGGCGCTGATTTAAGAGTTGTGCAGGAGTTATTGGGCCATTCCAGTATCAAAAATACTCAAATATACACCCATGTTTCTATTCAAAGATTGAAAGATGTTTATAATACAACTCATCCGCATAGCGTGTAGTTATATTCAGAAAATGCGGTTGCTCCGCCACATCGTCTGATATATAATTGAAGATAGCTAAGAATTATTTGTCGATGTGGTAACCTTTTGAAGTTTGAATTGTGGCGCGACTGCGCCCAATGAAAACAAGAAAGGCATAAGTGTGTGAAGAACCTTTGAAATTCTCGTCTTAGTCCGACGGACTTAGACGAGAATGAAAAGGCAAAAGGATGTGAGCAATAGCACAGCAAGCGTTGAGCTTGGTGGGCTATTGTGACACTGGACTAAAGTGACGTAAGAATTTGCGCTTGCGCAAATTCCACAGGAGCAGAACCTTTTGAAGTTTGAATTGTGGCGCGACTGCGCCCAATGAAAACAAGAAAGGCATAAGTGTGTGAAGCACGTAGGCAGGAGCGTGGAGCTCGTGCCAAGTGCGGATACCGTACTATGATGACGTAGTAATTTGCGCTTTGCGCAAATTACACGGAAGTTTCTGCCAAAAAAGTCCGAAGGAGTTTTTTAAAAGGGCAAAAGCGAAGCGGTTGCTCCGCCACATCGTCTGATATATAATTGAAGATAGCTAAGAATTATTTGTCGATGTGGTGGAACTGGTAGACACGCATGATTCAGGTTCATGTGGAGAAATCCTTGGGGGTTCGATTCCCCCCATCGACATTTATTTCATTCAATATTACCCCTCGCATTTCTAAGCTCGCAAAAGCTCGCTAAGAAATTGCGGTTTACCGACCAATTTGTCTAAAGAAAAATTGGTCAGCATCTTTTATCTGTATGGCTCATAACTTCGCCTACAGTTAAAAGCCGATTCTTTTCAATTGACATTTAATCAGCCAACATAAACATAATCATTCATAACAGGCTGCATTCCTAATGCTTCAAGGGTTTTATATATTTCATCAACACTTCTTGAATCAGCTATTTCAAATTGGTTATCGCCGTCTTTTTCTTTTTTTGTGTGTTCACCAATTCCTGTTGACACTCCTGCTGAGATTTTTGTTGCGGCGATTTGAACGGCGTTATTTCTAAAATCTGCTCTTTCTCTTGTTGAAATAGTCATATTAATGAAAGGCATAAATATTCTATAAGCACACATTATTTGCAGTAATTCCAATTCTTTTACTTCGTTTGGGTTAATAGAGTTGTCTGCAACCGTGGGTCTTAGCCTTGGGATTGAAACGGAAAATTCCACATGAGGATATTTTTTTTGAAGATAATATATATGGCTTGCAGTGGCTAAAGTGTCTTTTTTGTAATCAAAAAGCCCTAATAACGCACCAAAAGCCACACCTCTTACACCTCCTAAAATTGCTCTTTCTTGAGAGTTCAGGCGATATGGATAAATTCTTTTATGTCCTTTTAGGTGTTTTTTTTCATAAGTAACTTTATCATAAGTTTCTTGAAATACTGTTACATAATCTACTCCCATTTTGTGAAGATAGCTGTATTCATCAGTGTTTAGAGGATAAATTTCTATTCCAATGTTTTTAAAATATTTTTTGGCTAATTGAACCGCTTGACCTATGTATTCTACATTTGATTTTACTCTTGATTCTCCTGTCAAAATCAAGATTTCTTCAAGACCTGATTTTTTAATTTCGATTAATTCTTTTTCTATTTCATCAAAATTTAATTTTGCTCTTTTAATATTGTTCTTACAGTTAAATCCGCAATAAATACATTGATTTTCGCAATAATTAGAAATATATAACGGGGTGAAAAAATAAACATTTTTTCCAAAATATTTTTCCCTTTCTTTCTTTGCTCTTTTGGCAAGTTCTTCAATTAAATCTTTTGCGGGGCTTGATAAAAGTGCGCAAAAATCATCAAAATCAAGCACTTCTTTATTTAGTGCTTTAATTACATCGTCTTTTGTTTTGTTAAAGTCAGCTTTAGCTAGCGTTTTTTGAATTTTTTCTTCTATATCTGATGATATTATTTCCATATCGGGAAAATATTTTTCAATTTCTTCTATCATAATCACCCTATTCCAAAAATCCTGTTAAGGGACTTGAAGCTTCGGCTATTTCCTTTACTTCGCCCATTTTAGCCAAATATGCCAATCTGCCTGCTATAATTGCATGTTTAAAGGCTTTTGCCATTAAATTAATATCGCCTGATGTTGCAATGGCTGTATTTGCCATAATTGCATCTACTCCCAATTCCATTGCCTCAGCTGCTTGGTGAGGCTTTCCTATTCCGGCGTCCACAATAACAGGTAAATCTATTTCTTCAATTAAGATTTTAATAAATTCTTTTGTTGAAAGTCCTTTGTTTGTGCCTATTGGGGATGCTAGAGGCATAATTGCCGCAGCACCTGCGTTTTGCATGTCTCTTGCAAAATTTAGGTCAGGATACATATAAGGAAGAGGAATAAAGCCTTCTTTTGCAAGTTTTTCAACTGCAAGAGTTGTTTCATAATTATCGGGCAGAAGATATTTTGAATCTTTTATTACTTCAATTTTTATCATATCGGCACCTGATAATTCTCTTGCTAAAAGAGCAATTCTCAATGCTTCATCGGAATTTCTTGCCCCTGATGTATTTGGAAGAATTTTAATATTTTTAGGGATGTAATCTAAAATATTATCAGAATCCGTATTTATTCTTCTTAAAGACATTGTTATAATCTCGGCATCCGCCTCTTCAATTGCCGATTTAATCAGCTTAACATTGTATTTGCCCGAACCTAAAATAAATCTTGAGTTAAACTCATATTTTCCGATTTTTAATATGTCTTTCATATAATTCTCCAAAATAAAAACGCAAACAGGGGTTTTTTCGTACCTTTTTGGTGGTGCGCCCCATTGTTTGCGTTTCGCGCAATATATATGTTAAATATAATTTAAATTTGACGATTTGTCAATTTGTTTATGGTATTATATTTTTGTGCCGATATAGCTCAGATGGTAGAGCGTCGCATTCGTAATGCGCAGGTCGTGGGTTCGAGTCCCACTATCGGCTTTTTAATGAGGAGGAAAATATGGGTTGTTTAAAAAGCATGATAAAAAAAATCATTTTCATTGTTGTAATCGTTGCTTTTTTTGCTTTGGGCGGATATACGTATGTTAAAAATTTGATAAACAATTATCAAAATCCTCCAAGAGAAGAATTTATTAAAACAGAAAGAAATTATGCTGATTTTTCACGTGTTTCAGGAGATTATCAATTGTCCCGCAGCTATAATATCTTCGGATACGGCAAAATTTGTGCTAAATATCTTCCGACAGGACAAAAAATAACAATTTATGACTTGAAAAATGAAAAAACAATTTCTCCAAAAGATTTTCAAACAAAAGAAATAGATAATAAAATTAATAATCTGTTAAATAAGCTTAAAGATTCTTTTATCACTCTGGAAGAGTTTCAGGTTATACAAAGAGGAAGTTTTATAGCTAAAAATAAAACCGTTCCTTTTGTTAAATTTAGCGCAAAAGTCAAAAATGTGCCCTTTAAAAATGTAGTCGGAATAATTGCTTGTTATTCGACAAAAAACGAAAAAGCCAAAGAGCCGTCAAGCAAATTAATCGTAACTATTGTTGATAAAAAAGCCTTTAATCCGACAATTTTGCAAGGGTTTGTCGGTGCTCTTAAATTTTAATTATGCCTAAAATTTCTATCATAATTCCTGTTTATAATTTGCAGAATTTTATTGCTCAAACAATAGATTCTGTCTTAAATCAAACATTTGGCGATTATGAGTTAATTATTGTTGATGACGGATCTTGTGATGATAGTTTAAAAATTCTTGAAAACTATCCTCAAATAATGTTGTATAAGTTATCTCATGCAGGAGCAGGCAGCGCAAGAAATTATGCTTTAAAAAAGGCAAAAGGGGAATATATTTTATTTTTAGATGGTGATGATATTATTTCAAAAAATTGCCTGAAAAAAATGCATGAAGCTATAGTTCAAAACAATGCCGATGTGGTTGTTTGCTCTTCAGGAGAATTTAGCAAGAATTTTTTAAAAATCGAAAAAATACACGATAATAACCCTTATCCTCAAGGCTGGGCTTGGGATAAATTAGTTAAAAGAGAATTTATAGAAAAGTTTGGCTTAAAATTTTCTTCTTTTAATTCATCCGAGGATTTTTTGTTTTCCTATGGAGCTTGTTTTTTGGCAGAAAAAATTGTTTATCTTGAAGATTGTCTTGTGTTTCATCGAAATAGAAAGAATTCTTTATCACAAAATCGCAGTATAAAAAATATTTTTTTAGCTGCAAAAGAATTAAAAGAACTCTTGGCTAATAAAAATGTGTTTGAAGATAAGATTGATGATTTTAGAAATATCTTGTTAAAAAGTTTCATTTGGCATTATTTGAATTTTAAAAACATTTATAAGAAATATTTGGTATACAAATTAATTAAAAAACACGAAGCTGAGTTTAACGTTTTAAATTTAAAAGAAGTAAAATATAAAAGATATTTTGACATATATCAAAAAATGATTTGTTCTAAAAATTATTTTATTTTTTTGCTAAATTATATGTGTATGACTTTTAAACGCAAGTAGATTATGAAAAAAATTTCATTTTTTGATGTATTTAATGTTTTTCTTAAAATTGGCATAATTCTTCTTGGGGGCGGATATGTTATTATTCCGGTTATGAAAAGCGAATTAATTGAAAAAAGAAATTGGCTTAACGAAGATGAATTATGTGATTATTATTGTGTAAGCCAGTGTTTGCCCGGGATAATTGCAGCAAACATGTCTATTTTGGTTGGATATAAGATGGCTAAGATAAAAGGCGCGCTGGCTGCAATATTAGGAATGAGCTTTTCTCCTTTTATTTCAATTGTTATTATTGCACATTTATTAAATAAAATTTTAGCTATACCTTTTATAGAAAGCCTTTTTTGGGGTGTGAATTTATCTGTAATTGTTTTAATTTATTTGGCGCTGAAAGAAATGTGGTCAAAAAGTATTGTTGATATATTTAGCGCTTTTTGGTTTATTTTTATTCTCTTTTTAGCATTAATTAAAGTAAATCCTGCTTTTTTAATAATTGGTTCAATTATGCTCGGCATAATTTTTCAAATTATAAAAGAAAGGAAAGATAAAAATGCATAGCACTTGTTTTCTTTTGTTTTTTGAATTTTTAAAAGTGGGCTTATTTACTTATGGCGGCGGTTATGCTTCATTGCCTTTTTTGTATTTAATGGCAGATACATATAATTGGTTTTCTCATGAGCAATTGGTGCAATTAATTGCAATATCAGGCATTACCCCGGGGCCAATAGGGCTTAATATGGCAACTTTTGCAGGATATCAGACATTAGGGTTATCAGGTGCTTTTATATCAAGCTTTGGTTTGATATTACCTATGATAATTATAACGAGCCAAGTTTTCAGGTTGTATAGAAAATTTAGCGAAAACAGGTATATCAAATCGATTTTATATGTTTTGCGTCCGACATCTTGTGCTTTAATAACAAGTGTTGGAGCTAAGTTATTTTATAATCTTATTTTGAATAATAAGCTTGATTTTTCAAATGTTGATTATGTTGGTTTAGCTCTTGTAGTTTTATTATTTTTATTGACTTTTAAATTAAAAAGAGACCCTATAATCTACATGGCAATAGCCGGAATTTTTGGTGTTTGTGTTTATTTTTTGAAATAAACTATAACAGTATTTCAGGCTTTGGGCATGGTGTTTTTTCTTTTGTTTTCTCATATTTATTCTTTGTCAACAAAATGTTTCTATATTAAGAATGTAAACACGAATTTTGATTTAATATTCTTTAAATACAACCATTGTAAAAATTTTTTAACAAACATTTTTATTGCATGCATTTTTCTACTCAACTAGAATGTAAAACATAGTCAAGGAGTTAAATTCAAACACTTTTGAAAGGAGTGATGGCTTAAAAATTTTAAGTAAAACGGAATGATTATAGATTATTAACAATAAAAAAGTTTTAATTAGGTTAACTACTAGACTAAGGGTAATCCACTTCAATTTTGAAAGTGGATTTAATTTTTTCTTGCAAAAAATATTTTTAGCGGGTTTAATATTTAATAGAATAGTGTATGTACATCTATAATTATGATTAAAGTAAACAATTCCCTTATAAACGCGCAAGAAGTAGATATTACACAAATTCCGGTTGTGTCTGATGACACATTGGAATTAGAAGCCGATATAAAAAGCGAGATTTTTTATAGACTATTGGAAGCTCACAGGCTCGCGAAAATTAATGTTCAGATGGGCAACATTACAAACAGAGGCTTTGCAACTTATGTTTGCACAAATAAAAATGTTTGGAGTCTGGGGACTAATTTTAATAATACAAGAAATGATATTTCATCTGTTTGCGGAGAAAGGTCGGCAATATTAAGCGCATACAATCACGCTCTTGTATCTTATATGAAAAATCCTCAGAACGGATTTGATTTTAAAATAAAATATCTTTGTATGTCTTCTAATATTGATATAAATGAGTATTATGATTTTATTGTGCCTTGTGAGGATTGTCTTTCATGGCTTAATACAAACAGATGTTTTGATGAAGATACTACTATTTTTTCTTTTGTTAGAAAAGAAGACGGAATATTAAAAATTTCAGCCACAAAGTTAGTTAAATTATTGCCTTATAGAACAGTTAAAACTTCAAATTTTTATTGTGCAGATAAAAAAATTAAAATAACAAAATTTGCAAATGATTCTTTAGCTAAATTTGCAATAACTAATGACTTAATTAAAACAATGCTTTTAAAAACTTATGAGGCATATAAAAATAATTCTTTGACTAAAATTTCAGGTCAAAATATTGCAGCTTCAATGTTGTTTGATGATGAAATTTTGACATTCAGCAAATTGGATTGGACAAAAAGATGGTTTGTTGAGCCCCTTGAGTATATATGTGCGCAAGCAATGCATAAAACAGAAGGAAAATTGCAGATAAAAGCAATTTGTTATTTTGGTGACGAATATAATAATTCTGATATAAAAGACGGTGTTGTGTCTGTTAAAACATTGGGCAGAATTAGGCAGAAACACGCAAGCTCCGATACTGTTTTGATTTTAAATCTTGAAAATGAAATTTTGGTTACAACAATTGGTGAATATTTGCCAAAAAAATTTGTACAAGGTTACAAAATTTAATTTTTGGCGCAAAAAATATTTTTTACGGTTTTTAAAGTTATGTAACAAACAAATGGAAAAAACTTGTTGACGAGTGATTTTGTTTGTTATACGCTAAAATGTACCATATTGTATTAGACTACATAGTAAAGGTAATAAAGGTAATATGAGCACAGCAAACAGACAAAGAATCAGAGTATGCTTAAAAGCGTACGATCATCAATTGATTGATAGTTCTGCTCAAAAAATTGTAGAAACGGCTAAAAGAACTGGCGCATCTGTGTCAGGTCCTATCCCGACTCCTACAAAACGTAGAGTATATTGTGTTCTTCGTTCACCTCACGTTGATAAAAAATCTCGTGAACATTTTGAAATGAGAACTCATAAAAGAATTATCGATATTTATGAACCAACTCAACAAACAACTGAAGAATTATCTAGAATGGATCTTCCTTCAGGAGTTGATATTGAAGTAAAACTATAATTACTTCATTTTTAAGACACATGACAATTGAATATTAATGTGATCTATGTAAAAAGCAGAGTTTGATAAAACAAACAAAGCAAGTAAGTACAACAAGAGAAAAACTTTCGAAAAGTAGCTCTCACAACAGAAAGGTTTAACATGACATTAGGTGTTATTGGAAAAAAACTTGGAATGACACAAATTTATGACGAAGCAGGGTTATG
>CALVET010000081.1 GCA_944326675.1 Candidatus Gastranaerophilales bacterium | reverse complement strand
AAGCACAATCAGTTGTAATTGAAGTTGTTCCCGAATTTCCTCCGCCTCCTCCAAAACCAAAAACACTGGATGAGAATTTTTTAGTAATTAAAGGTGCAAAAGCAGCCGTAATACATGAAATTACAATTAAACTTATCAAAAGTTCAACTAAAGAAAAACCTTTTTTCATATTTTTCCTTTCAAAGGTAGAATATTCAAAGGTTTTTATTGCACAACAATTAAGCTTTTTGTATAATTATGCTTGGTATTATTATCAATTCACAATTATAGGATGAAAGCTTTTGTATTTTAAAAACTTTGAATATTTTAGTTATTCGTTTGTGTAGTAGTGTTTAGAATGATATCCGTTAACATGTAAGCTTAAGATATAAACTTTATTCATACTTATGATAATAATATACACACATTTTGTGTAGATGTCAACAAAAAAAGTGTATATAAGCATTTACGTTGTAGAAAGCACCTAATGAAGTATTCTGAATTAATTTATGCTTTAAAAAATTTAATTAATTATGAGCCGAAACAGATAGAATTATGTCGAATTTTAGATATTAAACCAACTGCCATGTCAGCAAGGGTTCAAAGAAATAGTGATTTTGGCATAGATGAAATTGAAAAAATTGAAAAAAAATATAATATAAAAATTAATTCCTCAGATGGATTTATAACTTTGCGATATTTTCCTAAAAACATAAATTATTGCAATGATAATGAGTTTAAAATTGAAGGTGAATGTATAGAATATAAATTACCTGAAAATATTTTTCCTTACGGTAGTTTTAATAATGTTTATTCCATGTGCAGAGTTAAAATGTATGATATGAAACCATTAATTAATTATGATGATTTTGTGATTTTAGAAAGTAATTCTGAAATGGAAATTAAAAATGGTGAGTTGTATATTTTTTGTTATGAAAATCAAATATATTTAAAAAGATTATGCAAGAATATTAATCAAATTGTTGTATTATCCGAAAATCCTGATTTCACAACGCAATATATTGAAAAAAATCAAATTGAAAAATTGAAACTAATTGGTAGAGTAATTTGTCATGGCAGAATTTGTGAAAGTTATTTAGAAAGTATTAATTAAGATTAATAATCAATATAGGTTTTTCAATATACGCTTGTCTACTTTAAGTAATCTTAAATTGCGTTATATTTAAAATTTGTTTTAAGGTATAACCATGCAAAGAATTACAAGAAACACATTAATTAATTATCTTTCTTTCCCTTTAGCTTTTCAGGATGATTATGAGCAATTTAGAGTTTTTGATTTTAATAATAAAAAAATAAAAAAGGGTAAAATTATATATCTTTGTCAAAGAGAAATACGCTATAAAGATAATCCTGCTCTTGAATTTGCAATCAATTTAAAAAATAGTTTAAACTATGATTTTAAAGTAATACACTTGAAAGAAAAATTTATTCATAAACAAAAACAAATTTTTATACACAAACAAATAGAAGATATAAAAAACCAATATATAAAAAATAATATAGAATTTGAAATTTTTAACGGGTCCAAAGATGAACTTCTTATTTATTTAAATCAAATAAATACTTCTATATTAATAATTGATTTTAACCCGATTGAAGATTATAGATATTTATTGAATGTCCCTTTTAAAATTTATGAGGTAGACGGGCATAATATTATTCCTTCAAGACTCGTATCAAATAAACAAGAATATAGCGCTGCAACTTTTAGAAGAAAAATATATTTAAATATAAATTCCTATCTTAGAGAATTTAAAACCCCTTTTAAACCCCAAAATGAAGCTGAGTTTGCTCTGGATAGTTTTATTCAAAATAATTTAAAATATTATTTTGAATTTAAAAATAATCCTTTAAAAAATGTTACTTCAAATCTTTCTAAATATTTAAATTTGGGTTTTGTTTCTTCAAAAAGAGTTGTTTTAGAGGTTTTAAGGGCAAATGTTGATAATATAAATAAAGAAGCTTTTTTGGAAGAAATGATTGTAAGAAAAGAATTGGCTGATAATTTTTGTTTATATTGTTCAAATTTTAAAACATTTTCTTGCGTTCCTAATTGGGCTAAAGAATCTTTATTTTCACATAGAGATGATTTAAGAGATTATATTTATTCGCTTAATCAACTTGAAAAAGCAAAAACCCATGACAATCTATGGAATGCTATACAACTTCAGTTGATTAAATCAGGCAAAATCCATGGGTATTTAAGAATGTACTGGGCAAAGAAAATACTGGAGTGGTCAATTAGTCCTGAGGTTGCGCTTAAAAATGCAATTTATTTAAATGATAAATATGCTTTTGATTCGCCTTCTTGTAACGGTTATGCTGGAATTTTATGGGCAATTGGAGCTTTGCATGATAGAGCATTTAAAGATTATTATGTAACAGGTAAGATAAGAAGAATGACATATCGTGCAATGGAGAAAAAATTTGATATTTCTGTGTATATAAAAAAATGGGAGCATGAAAACTCCCACGATATCAAAACACAAAAAATAACATAAAGCTTTATTTTTTAAAGTCGGTTACACAACGTACAGAGAAAGTGTATCTAAAATTCCAGCTACTTTGAATCCAGCCTCCGCGCACTAAGTCGTAGTCATATGCACTTGTTGAATTGTATTTTTCGCTGCTCCATACGTCATCAGGACTGCATTGATTGTTGTATGCTCCAGGGCAAATATTGTAGTCGCCACATCCTGCTGATGAGTAGCCTACGCTTTGGTCGCAAAGTTGAAGTCCGTTTGTCCCTTTTTTTACTGAGTTTACACCCCAATTTGACATTTCTGATCGTGTAGGAAGTCTCCAGATATAATTTCCTGCGTGAAAATTTTTACAGATATAATTTGCTGCCCACCAATCGCATACAGTTCTGTTGCATCCTGAATAGTTACCTCCATTCGAATTATCACAATAAGAACCTGAAGTATTTCCTTGCCAGCAGCAAAAATTTTTCGAGCTCTGTGAACAACTTTGGTTCATTTGCCTCATGTTTACTCCTCTCGGTATGATTAAATTTACTCTATCTCCCATATTTTTTCTTGTAATGCATAGGTTAC
>CALVET010000080.1 GCA_944326675.1 Candidatus Gastranaerophilales bacterium | reverse complement strand
CGATTGATTTTTTTATGTAATTTTGAATAGAAGTTAATTCATCATCGCTTAACAAAGTTGTTTGAAGCTTTAAAACAGCATCATAAAATAAATCAAGAGCTTTTTGTTCATCATTTGGATTAGAAATAACCATGTTCATGATTGCATAAGGGTCATCTTTATTCAAACCGACCTTTTGCATGCTTGAATCATAAGCTGCGTTTATTTTTTCCAATGAACCTTTTAAATAAGAACTTGAACAACTCTTTAGATAATAGTTAAGCGCATTGAATACCAAAAAATCCTTCGCGTCTTTAGGTGTAGGACCTGCAAACGCAATAATAGATGTTGTATAATTTGTTTTTGATGACCTTATATCAGCCCTTATTGGTTTTTGAATGGGAGTTAATTTTTGTTTTATTTTATTTTGGTCATTATTTTGATTTGTTTGAGGAATTGTGAAATTTTTGCTTACTTCTTCAATCGTTTTATCTATATCAACATCACCAACGATTACAGTGTATAAATCAGATGGAGAATAATATGTTTTATGATGATTAACAATATCATCCCTTGTCAAATTAGAAACCGTCTCAATCGAACCTGCTACAAGGTTATGAGAATTTGAATCAATTTGAAATAAATTTCTTATTGCTTTATCAAAAGCAACAGTCGTAGGAACATCATTAATCATAGAAATTTCTGAACAAATCGGACCTTTTTCAGATTCAATTGCTTCAGAATTAAAAGCAGGATTAGAAATCATATCACCTTGAATTTGAATAGTTTTAGCTAAATTATTCTCATCCATGTAAGGTGCTTTTATATAATAATCAGTTTGGGCAAAATCCGTTGAAGCATTGGTAGATGCCCCCATGAGACTTGTTAATTTAAAAACATCACCGTCATTTAACTTAGATGAACCCTTAAATAAACAATGCTCAATACAATGGCTAATTCCTCTGATTGAATCCGTTTCATTCATAGAACCGCCGTTAAGAAATGTTTTTACAATTGTTGCTTCGTTTTTTCTTGGAATAATTGCAACTTTTTGACCGTTTTTCAGTTGATATAAATATAAATCCTCACCATTTGGAGATTTTGCCTGCGCAATTTTTACATAGTTTGAATTAACTTGCGGCATAAATAAGGGGTTATACGGAAAAACCGTATTTTGGTTATAAAAACTTGCACCTATGGGATTTTGAACGCCGTTATATACATACTGAGGCTGAGCTTGGTATAAATTCGGCTGATTTAGCGCAACCGGCTGCATGTAAATATTTTGCAAGTACGGATTTATATATTGAAAAGACATTATTTTCCCCTTATGTATAATATTAAAACCAAAATTTTATAAAATTGACATCAATATTTAAAAAAAGTAACAAATATTAAATTTTTTATTTTGTTTTGTTTGGTGTATTATTAGGCTGTAATACATTTTTAGGTAAATTTATGATTAAAGAAAAAATTATCGGAATTCCAAAAGCAATGTCATACTATAATTATTTTCCTTTTTGGTATGGTTTTTTTACTAAACTTGGAATTGAAATAGTATTGTCTGATTCAACAACAAAAAAAACAATTTCCGATGGCGCTTCTTTGGTTGTAACCGAAACTTGCCTTCCCATAAAAGTATATGTAGGACATGTATTAAATTTAATCGACAAAGGTATAAAAAATATATTTGTCCCATCTATTCAATCTATTGCACCTAAAATCTATAATTGTTCTAAAATCAGAGGACTTCCGGACTTGATAAGAAACGTTGTAAAAGGTGATTTCAATATTGTTGAAGCAACATTGGATAAATCCGAAAAAAACAACAATCTTATTGATTTTGTAACCGAAATAGCAAATCAGTTCGGAATCAAAGATATGCAAACAATAAAAGAAGCTCAAAATGCAGGCTTTATTGTACAAAATAATTTTAATGTCATGGTTCAAAACGGATTGGATTTTGATGATGCAATGAAATACGCCAAAAAAGGACAAGTCATCATTCCCCCCAAAAAAGAAGATAAGCCGATTAGCATTGCATTAATAGGTCATGGCTACAATATTTACGACAAAAGAACCTGCATGGATATCATAAAAAAACTTGAAAAAATGGATGTAAGAGTATATAACGCATATCAATTGACCCAAGAGCAACTAAAAGGCGGAATGAATTCACTAAATTCAACCCTATACTGGGCAAACCAACACGAAATGACAGGTTGCGCGGGTCATTATCTTCAAGATGATAAAATAGACGGAGTTATTACCCTGACTGCATTTGGCTGTGGTCCTGACAGTTTAATGGTTGAAGATATAAAAAGAAAATCCAGAAATTTCAACAAACCGCTTTTAAATCTAACAATAGATGAGCACACCGGTGAAGCCGGATTTATCACAAGAATTGAAGCTTTTTGCGATATGCTATACAGAAACAAAAGAGCAAAAATTATGAAAGAAAGAGAAAAAGAAGTTAAAATCACATCTATGATATAAAAAAGCCCTTTAAAAGGGCTTTTTTATTCTTCTTCTATTTCATCGCCGTCTGTTATTGCTTGAGCAACAATGTTAAATTCATCATCATCTTCAATAATTTCAAATGTACATTCATCATCCGTTTTGTTCATTTTCATAATGACAATTTCATCTTCATCATTATCATCAGCACTCGGCAAGGTATCTTCTTCGACTAGGCTCAAAAGAGCATAATCATTATCGTTTACCGTAACAATCTCTAAAAGTTTCATGTAAATTTCTTCGCCTTGTTCACCGATTGTTTTAATAATTTGAGGTGCATTTTGTTCTTGTTGCATTTTAGTTTTCCTTTATTTGTTATTATCTAAATAGTCTTGTAAAATTACGCATGCGGCTACAACATCAACCATGCCTTTATTCTTTGTGTATTTTTTGCCTTTTGATTTCAATATATCTTCAGCGCTTTGAGAAGACAATCTTTCATCTTGTTTTAAAATAATATAGTCATTTTCTAAAGGCTTTATAAAATCAAGGCAATTTTTTGCTTGAAAGCCAAGTGAACCGTCCATATTATATGGAACTCCGATTAATATTGTGTCTGTTTTATATTCATCACATATTTTTTTAATTTCTTCAAGTGCCGTTTTATCGTTTTTTCGAATTATTAATTTTAAAGGCACAGCTCCAAAGCCGAGAGCATCGCTAACAGCTGTCCCTATTCTTTTTGTTCCTATATCGAGCGCTACAATTCTTTTTTTTAACTCCATTTTGCCTCTAACTTATTCATTAAATCTTCAAGCTCTTCAATGGAAAACTTGCTGTTTAGCGTCTTTTTAAACATATTTTCTTTATTTGTTTCTTGTTTTTCATACAGACAATTACTTAAATGATAATAAATGCTCTTATCAATAATTGATTCAATTAACATTTTTATATACGGATTTTTAAAGCACAAACTATAAGCACAAGCACTGCTTACTTTTAAGCGGCATTGTCTGGCAGCGTATGCCTGCAAAAGTAGTTTTGTTTGTAATTCTTTTATATACTCAGGATTATTTATAAAATCTTTTTCAATTTCATCTGAAACAATTTTATTTATCATATTTAAATCACAAATATGATTTTGTTCAATTTCATTTAAAATATCATCTATTCTTTTATCCTGACCTTTATAATAATACCAAGTTTCAAGCATTTTTGAAGAAATAAACTTGCGTACTTTTTGCTCGGTCAAGTTTAATGTGTCTAATTTTGCATTTAAAAATTCCGACAAGTCGCAATTTAATTTTTTAATATCAAAAGACATCTTTTCCCAAACAATGTATTCATAAGGAGGTCTGGTTAGGGTTTTTTTATTTTTTAAAATATAATAATCACACAAAGCCCTGTAAGTAATCGGGCTTATTTCAACAGGCATGGTATTTATAAATGTTCTGTTTATTATTGATTTTAGACTTTCAATTGTGATTTTACCAAAACCCACGCAAGCAACTATTCCTCGATTAATATTTATCGTTAATAATGCCGCATCTATTAAATTTGTTTTTTTTAATCTTGAAATTATTAAAGAAAAATTTGATTCTCCGTCAACAAAACTCATATAACATTTTAAAACCGACGAATTTTTACAAAAAGAAAGATTTTGAAAGTTTTTATATTTGAATTTTAACTTCCTGATTGATTGTTTAATCGATTTTTTTAAAATATCACCGACCTCATAATTTTCTAAAATATATTCAAGCCCATCAAGAGCATAAGGAGAGTCAGTTTTTATTAATCCGTTTATTATGATAATTATTTCGTCATTTTCAATATCAAGACGAGATAACAAAGAAAAGGCATTGGCTAAATCATCGCCTTCAAATTCATTTATTAAATTATTCAAAAGATAAATTTTTTCACTTTTAGAAATATTTAAATAAAAATCCAATAAATCAATCTGAGCTTCAGGGTCATCCAGTGCATTATTTAAAAAATCTTTTACTCCGTTTTGCGCGACTTCATCAGGATGAGAGATATAATTTGAAATTTCATCGTTATCAAATTGAATTCCCTTTTGTTTTAAAATGGAAATAAAGAAAAATTTCCTATCATCCGACACATCTTTTCTTGATAAAAATTCGCAAGCACAGGTCTCTAAAGTATCTTTATCAACCGTTTCTATGGCTATAACAGCGCAAACATTGCTAAAATCCGATTTAACATCAATAATTTCATCCAATAATATTTTTAATACAATTTTCTTATCATCAAGAGCTTTTATTGTTTCAATGTCTTTTTGCAAAGCAATATTATCAAATGCAGAATTATCACGATATTTATTTAATATCGACATAATTTTTGTACGATATTCCAATTTCAACGAAGCATTTGACATTATTTTTTAGACACGCCCCATAATAAATCAAGAATTTTTTGAGCTTCAGCACTCATTAAACCATCTTGTAAAATTAAATATTGAACGGCAATTAAAGTACACTCGGAGCATATATTAACTCCCGGGCCTTTTACCATTTTGGGCACTTGCGTATTAGGTCTTTTGCAAAAACTGCAATATTCAAGTTCTTGGGTTTTATCATTTGCTTTTGAATGTTTTTTTTCAAAAGATACTACTTTTTTATCTTCCAAAATTTCTCCTTGGTTTTAAATAATAATAATATTTTATAAGATTTTTTATATATATACAATATCATATTTTATCCGCAAAATACTTAAATTAAATATTAAGTTTTGTAAACACAAAAAAACAAATCAAGCAATTTTAAAGAAAAAAAATACTTTATTATAGTACGAGAGATATTTAGGAGCATTTAAAATGGCTGTTGGCGCAAAAGATAGATTAGATAAAGCATTAGTTAAAAAATATCAAAGTTTAAAAGTTGATAATGCAATTATTCAAAGTTCAATGGTTGATCCAAACAAAATGATGGAAACAATGAACGATTATGCAAATGCTCATATGGAAGCTTTCAGAATACATCAAGCATTAAGGGATATTTGTACAAAAGCAATATCAATGAATATTCAATATACAAAAATGAAATCAGTAAAATCTAAGAAAGAAAGGATTGCTGAAGCTGCAAGAAAAGTTGTAGCAGCTCAAATGGCTAAAAAACACGCCTTAGCGCAAAAATTAGCCAAAGAACCTCGCCCCGAAATGGCGTAAAAAAGATATGAAATGGTTTTGTGTGTGTTAAATTACCTCTTTTGAAGAAAAAGAGGTTTCTTTTTATGTTTACTTATTTTTTTATGTGTAGTTTAATATAAATGTAGGTGCGCTAATCAAACGGGTTAAATATGATTGAAATATTAAAAACCACAGACGATAATAAACTTAAAGAATTAGGAATAAATGAAGCGCAAAGCGGATCTTGGTTTAATCTTATTGATCCTACTTATGATGAAATTCAAAAGGTTTCCCTAATTTTAAATTTAGATGAAAGTTTTTTGAGAAATTCTTTGGACGTCGATGAACGCTCTCGTATAGAAATTGAGGATGATTGCGTTCTTATAATTACAAACCTGCCCGTTATGGAAGATGAAGGAACTTATGACACCCTGCCTTTAGGTATTATTTTTACTCAAAGGGGCTTTATAACTGTTGCTTCAAAGAAAAACAAAGTAATAAGTTCTTTTAATAAAGATACATCATCTTCTTTTGATACAAGAAATAAAACAAAATTTTTGCTTGATATACTATTTAGATCTACAAAATTTTATTTAAGATATTTAAACTATATCTATAAGCAATCAGAAGAAATTGAAGAAGAACTCAGAAAAACAATGAAAAATAAGGCACTTTTCCAATTGTTCGAAGTGCAAAAATCATTGGTTTATTTTACTACTGCGCTAAAAGACAATTATATGGTGCTTCAAAAAATTATGCGCTTAACCCAAAACGCAAAACCTAATTCATTCTTTAAATTCACGGAAGATGATATTGACCTTTTAGAAGACGTCATTATTGAAAATAAACAGGCGCTTGAGATGGTTGAGATGCACAGAAATATCTTAGAAAATATGATGGACGCTTTTGCTTCAATTATTTCAAACAATTTAAATATTGTAATGAAATTTTTAACATCAATTGCAATTATTTTTGCAATTCCAACCATGTTTTCAAGCTTTTGGGGAATGAATGTTTCTGTTCCTTTTGCTCATAATCCTTACGGCTTTATGATTGTCGGATTTATCTCTTTAATTGCCGCAATTTTGGCTGCTTTTTATTTCGCTAAAAAGGGAATGTTTTAATATAAACTAACAAAAAAATATTTTAATAGATTTTAAATTAATGAGGTGTTCTATGAAAATAAATTCACAAAACTACTACAATTTTTCTTTTAAAAGAGCATTCACCACAAAAGAAAAAGACAAATATTCAAAAGTAATCAACAAAGCAAGACAAGAACTCGGACTTGTGGAGACATCGGCCCTTGTTTTTGATTTTAATGTTCCGTCAAATAAAAGCGAAAACTATGGATTATCTTCAATAAATTCACATTCTTTTATGCCATTTGTTAATTTCTTAAAAGAAAATGCCTCCATATCCAAAATTCAAATGGGGCCAGAAGGTAATTTAGACTATAAATCAGATGGCAGAACATTTATTCCTGTAACATCACCATATTCCGGAACAACCTTTAGTCTTGGTATCCAAGGAATTGCGCTCGAAAAATTAACCGAAGAAGAATATGGAAAAATACTTGATAAAGATTATATAACAAGCCTTGATGAAAATTATCCGCACTCCAAAACAACAAGAGAATATAAAAGCGACTATGACTACGCTCTTGGCAAAAATAAAGATGGAGCTATATTTCAAGCACTAAGAAAAGCGTACGAAAATTTTATTGAAAGAAAACCCGAACCCTTAAAAACAGAATATAAAGAATTTATAGAAAATACAACACCTGAAATAAAAAAAGAGGCAGTCTTTAATGCAATTTCTGATGAATATCACGCAAAAGGTAAAAGCGGCGACGATTGGAAAAATTGGGACTATATTGATAAACATTTATTCTCAAATAAAGTTTCAAACAAAACCAGAGAAAAAAGATTAAATGAGCTTAAAAACGGCATAGATTTTTACTTATTTTGCCAATTCTTAGCTCAAAAACAACATTTTGAAACAAAAGAAAAATTAAATAATAAGAACGTAAAACTTAACGGCGATTGTTTAATTTGCTTTTCATCTCCTGAAATATGGGCAAATCCGGAATGTTTTCTTGAAGGATATTATACAGGAGGAGAGGACAACAATTGCCCTGAAACAAACAACATTCAAACCTGGGGAGCACCCGCTCTTGACTACTCAAAACTATTAAAAGACTATTCAAAAGGAGTAACTAAAGAAAATCTTGGAGAAGTCGGCAAACTGTTATATGAAAAATTTAAAACGTTCATGCAATACTATGACGGAATGAGGCTTGATGCATTTTGGCAATATGTCAGCCCGTTTATTTATAACGATAAACTTGAAGGAAGATATGTTGAAAACGTTGATGATAGAATCGTGAAAATAATGCAAATGGCAGCAAACGAAGCACAAAATAAAATGACAGAACCGGATAATTTTATTCTTGAATTAATAGGCTTTGGTGCAGACAAAGGAAAACAACTGACAAAAAATATTTATCCGCACATTTATTCAACAGCTTATGCGGAATATGATGAAAACCCGAGAGATTTGATAAATAACAAAAATTATCAAGACGGCAAATTTATCATAGGAGCAATGTCACATGATAACGACACCTTAGTTAATATGTCAAGAGATTCAAAAAGAAGACAAGCTCACGCTCATATTCTTGAAGCGGCGCTTAATGAGGGCATAAACAATCTTGGATATAACACAAGCGAATATCAAAACCAAAAACAGAAAGATAAAATAGAAGAAGATTTTAGAACAGCAAAAATTGCCGAAATTTTCACAACCAAAAAACAATACTTTACTTTGCCTGATATGTTCGGTATGGAAGAAAGAATAAATATATCGGGAAAAGCAGACGACAACAATTGGAAAGTAAAAATTCCAAGTGATTATGAAAGATTTTACCACTCGCAATTATCAAAGGGCTACGGAATTAATTTTCCTAAAGTATATCAAGTTGCAATGCTTGCAAAAGGAATAGACGATAAATCAACAATAAACTTACTATCACAAGCGGCAGACATATTGCGCTCAGATGGGCCTATGACAGAAAAAGAAGCAAATAGATTATATTTAGAAGGATAAAAAAAAGACCCTTAAAGGGTCTTTTTAAATGGGGCGGGTGATGGGGATCGAACCCATGAATACCGGAACCACAATCCGGGGCCTTAACCACTTGGCGACACCCGCCATATAATCGCATAATATGCGCCTTGTCATTATAAATTAAACATAAAAAAATAGCAAGAAAAATGCAAAAAATTTGTAAGACCTTCCAAAAAACAGCCAAAAAACGAGCTTTTTTAAAAAAATATGTTATTCTGAAAATATAGATTTTCGGACAATTCAAATTTGTATCATCCCATTTTGGATAGAGAAACGAGGCTGACGAAAATAAAGGAGGAGAAACTATGCGCCATTGTAATAGCGTATTTTCAGCTGAAGATATTTGGTTTTTGTTAGACAAAGATAACTATACAAACAGAAGAATATATCTTGCCAAATGTCCGATTTGCAACAAGAATATAGCTTTGCTTTCTTTTCAAGATAAAAATAACAACAGCTTTGTTGAACAATATTTCTACTCTGGAGGAGTTACAAGAATAAAAGAGAAATATAAAAAAGATATAGTCTCCACAATGCTTGGTTTTAAATATAAATATAAAGCACCCTCAGGATTTAAATACGGAATAAATAAAGAAATCAAAAGAAACGGTAAAATAATCGCCCTAAAACAATATGCATGCGATTTTAGCGGAAACAAAGCTCTTGTTAAAAAGATTGATGTATGAAAAATGAAAATAAAATTATATCATTTGAGACACAAAATAGCTTAAAAATAAACGAAAAACACGAAACCTACAATCAAAATAAAGCAATAGAAGAATTTGACGAACTCAAAAAAATCGCCCTAAATTGTCTGGATAAAAACGGAAACCCTAATATTGGAGCTGCTCTAAGAGCAGTTGAAAACAAGGCAAAAATTGCAGGTCTATATTCGCAAAACAATCTTGAAATCGGAACCGTTGTGAAAATGGGAGAAATTATGATAGATGGAACTCAACTAAAATTAAATATCGGAGAAGATTTTAACTAAAATAATGGATTTAATACTACCCGAGATTTTAAACATTCCAGCAAAATTATATCCTTTTATTTTTAAATTTAATAACTACAGTTATTTTTTATTGGAAGGCGGCAGAGCCTCAGGCAAAACACAAAGTGTTGCAAGATTTTTGCTTTACATCATGGAAATGCGTCATGTAAGAGTTTGCTGCGGCAGAGAAATACAAAACTCAATCAACGAATCAGTTAAAACTGTTTTTTTAGACTTAATTGAAAAATACAAACTAATCTATGACATAAAAAGAGACATACTAATCCACAAAAAAACAGGCTCAAGAATATTCTTCAAAGGTTTTAGAGAGCAGGGAAAAGTCAACATAAAAGGTCTTGAAGGCGTTGACATATTATGGATAGATGAAGCACAATCAATCGCAAAAGCAACATTAGACATAATTGTACCAACAATCAGAAAAAAGAACTCGGTCATTATTTTTACAATGAACAGATATACAAGATTTG
Organism: Candidatus Gastranaerophilales bacterium; assembly: GCA_944326675.1. GTDB lineage: Bacteria > Cyanobacteriota > Vampirovibrionia > Gastranaerophilales > Gastranaerophilaceae > RUG14156. The sequence continues at coordinate 19,441 of CALVET010000080.1, read as the reverse complement.
ATTCTGTGTATAGTTTTTGTGCTAAAAGAGATGATTGTCTGCATATAAACATTTGCTATTTTGATAATCCGTATGTTGATGAAAAAATCCTCAAAGAAGCAGAAATCTCCAAAAAAACAAATATAAATGATTACAATCATATATGGCTCGGATATCCCCTAAACAACAATAACGAATATCTTTTAAGCTCAAAAATGATTGATGAAGCAATAAATTTAAAATACGAAAAAGATGAAAGTTTTATGTTTAATTCCGTTATGAGCGTTGATTTATCAGCTTCAGGCGCTGATTTATGCGTTGCAAAATATTTTATTCAGGAAAATCAAAATATATGGCTCGAAAAATATACAAACAGCTGGTCTGAAGCTGATACAGATATTACAAAAGGGAAAATAATCAGCCTTTATTCGACTTGGATGCCCAAGGTTTTAATAATGGATGCAGACGGATTAGGCTATCCGATATGGATTAGTATACAAAAAATTATACCTAACGCCATTGGTTTTAGAGGTGCAAAAAAAGCCATATCAAAATATGCACTTAATGCAAGAGCTGACGGGTATTTAGCCTTAAGAGATTTTCTTGAAAAAGGCTATTTAAAATTAACCGACAAAAATACAATACGCCAATTGGAATATATCAAAAAAATCTATAAACCTAACGGACTAATTGCAATTGAAGACAAAAAAGAATTAAGAAAAGAAAACAACGAAAGCCCCGACTTTGCAGACTGCGCAATGATGGCACTGTATGCAATAAATTACTGTCTTAACTCATATAACCCATATAACAACAATAATGAAAGCTATGTTGAAGCAGAATTTGAACCGTTTGATTAAGAAAGGAGAAATTAAAATGTGTTTTATTCAAAAATCGCCAAAAGTAACCGTACCGGAAGTTGAAGAAAAAGTAATACGACATGAAGCAGACGCCTCGCTGACTAAAAAAAGCCAAAACGAAACTTCAAAAAAAGGATTTAACCAAAATATTAAAACATCACCGACAGGGCTTCAAGAAGACAATAACAGCAATAAAAAAACACTTTTGGGGGAATAAAATGAGTTTTTATACTGTCGAATATTTTCAAAAAAGAAAACACGAACTGGAAGAAATCTTTAATGTTATAAAACCGGATTTACAAGAACTTTCGGATTATTTTTTACCCAGAAGCACACAATTTTTAACAAGAAACACAAGAAAACCCATTGCAAAAAGTAAAAAAATAATCGATTCAACACCTTTGATTGCGTTAAGAAATTTTTCATCAGGCATGATGAGCGGAGCTACAAGCCCAACAACTCGCTGGTTTAAAACAACCATTGATGATTCACAAAATAAAAATAATTTTTATTTTAAAAAATGGTGCCACACTCAAGAAGAACTTACAAGAAAAATTCTCTACAGTTCAAATTTTTACCAATGTTTACCTGAAATATATAAACAGCTTGGTGTTTTTGGCTTCAGTGCAATGGGGCTTGAATCAGACTATGAAAATGTTGTAAATTTCAGGGTTTTACCTGTTGGTTCATATTATTACGCCAAAAATTCACAAGGCGAAATAGACACTTTCTGCCGAGTGTACAGTGAAACAGCCAAAAATATTTATGAAAATTATGGAGAAAACTGCCCCGATGAAATCATTGAAACTGTCGAAAATAATCCGTTTAAACTTTTTGAAATTATACATTTTGTAGAAAAAAACAAATATTATAAAGAAAAAAGATTATCATCGCGCTTTGCAAAATATGTTTCTGTTGTTATTTTATCAGGCAAAAATGAATTTTTATCAGTAAGAGGTTTTGACAAATTCCCTTATGTTGTATTTGAATCAGGCTTTACAAATGACTTTGATTATCCGCAAGATTCACCCGGAATTTGTGCTTTGGCAGACGTAAAACAATTAATGACAATGGTAAAAGAATATGCAAAAGCCGTTAAAAAAATAGTTTGTCCTGCCTATAAAGGTCCTGCCAGTTTAAAAAACAAAAAACTTGCAGATGTACCCGGAGCATATATTGAAGAGGATGAAAACGGAAGAGGGATAAGCCCTGTTTATGAAGTTAATCCCAGAATTTTAGAATTAAAAACAGAAAAAGACGAACTAAAAGAAATTATAAAAGAACATTTTTATAATGACCTTTTTGCAATGATACTTTCAACAGCACAAAGAGGCAGAACAGCAACAGAAGTTAACGAATTAAAAGAAGAAAAAATGGTTCTTTTATCGCCGTTGCTTGAACAAATCCACACTTCATTAAAACAAATTCTATTTTGGATTTATGACGAAGAAATTAAAACGGGAATTTTAGAACCCCTAAACGAAAAATATTCAAATACAAAATTTCAAATAGAATTTGTCTCAACTCTGGCACAAGCGCAAAAAGTAGCAAATATTTCAAGCATGGAAAGGTTTACCACATTTGTTTCAAACATTGCAAATTCGATAGACCCAATACTAAAACAAAAGCTTAACGCCGAAAAAATTATTGAAGACTACGCAACATTTGCCAATATATCTCCATCACAATTAGTTTCAAAAACCGAAATGGATAAAATAAGAAAAGAAACACTAAAAACTCAAAATCAACAAACGCAAATGCAAATAGCAAAAGAAGGAAGTCAAATACTCCAAAATATGGGAGGAGTTGATTCTTTCGGAAGCGATTTATTGGCAAGATTTGGAATAATATAAAGGTAAAATAATGAATAATCTGGCAAAAAGTATAAGAAATTTTGAATTCATTAATAATTTAGACAATTTAATAAATGAATTATTATATTCAAAAGAAAAAGGATACATCAATCTAAATTCAAAAGAAGCAATAGATGAAGCAATAAACGTTATTGAAGAATTTGACAATGAAGTTTTAAAACTTTGCGATGATATAGATATTGAAAATTTGGATGAAATAATTCAAGAAAAAAAGAATGAATTAATTTATCAAATAAAAAAACACTACTATTCTCAGGTTTCAATATGGGCAAATGAAGTCTATACAAATATAATCAACAACGCAACACTTGCAGTATCCATCAATAAAACAAATAAAAATTACACCGACAAAGTTTATAATAGGGGTCTATGCGCAATTTCATGGTATTGCGGAATGATGAATTTAAAAAAAGAAGAACAAACCAATTTAATCAAAGAATATAATGCAAAAATAATAAAAGCGCTAAATTCAAAAGATGATGACTACATTCAACAAGAAATCACAATAAAAACGGATCCGAAATATTATATTGAACTTAGAAATTTAATTTTAGATAACGAGGAAAAGTTTCTAAATTTAAAACTGGATACATCAAACAAACTTTCAAAAGAAGATTTAACATACTTCAAAAAAATACAAAATGAACTTAATACCTATAAAAAGAATTTCATAAAAGACACAATATTATTAACCAATTCAGGAATTGAACAACTTAATTTAAAAGACAGTGCAAAAATTGTTGATTTTATCAAACAAGTTGAAAATGATTTTAGATATTATATTGCGCAAAACACAAAACTTGAATTTGAAAATCAAGTTAAGTTAATCAAAAAACGCATACAAATATTTCAAGGTTTTGACTCAAAAAACCACAAAAACAACTACTTTAAAAATTTAATCAATTCTTTGAGTGAGTTATAGAGCAATATTTAGGATTTGCAAGATATTTTTGGAAAACTTCACCATTTGTTGTCATTTTTGCTTCAAATATTTTATTTTTTGCAATTTCTTTTTTGTAATAATCTGTAAACTTATCCATAGAATCAGCCATAGCAGGAAGTTGAGAATTATCAAAGTTACATGTTAACATTTGATATTTTTTACCTTGATAAATTTTTTCTTTATATACACACTTATTTCTCGTTTTGTCCAGAGTTATCGTAAGGTTAAATACTTCGCCGTTATGAGTAATGCTGCCATCTTGCCTAAATGTTTCACAGGTTCTTAAGGCCTTTGAAAAATTGGTCTGCGCAATTGAAACACCGCAAAAAAACAAAGATATTAAAGTAAAAAATACAAAACCAATAATTAAATTCTTTTTCATAAAAATCAAATTAACTCCTCTTAAGAATAATTATAGCACACAGAAAGGATAAAAATGCAAGAAAATTTAGAAAATAAGTATTGCCTTAAAGACAATACAGATGAAAACTTCAAATTAACAGACGAATACAATTTTTCAAAATTTTTGGCCGATGATGAATTTGACTTGGATGACGAATTAGCAGGAAAACTTATTCCTATAGCAAAAAAATTAAATCTATCACAAGATTCACTTGATTTGCTGCTAGAACTTGCGCTTGAAATGTCTAAAAAACAAAAAGAAATTTATAAGTCAGACGAAAGAACAAACCAAGAAAAAAATGCAGCAAAATACACAGAATTATTCAAACAAGATAGAAATATTCCAAGCGAAAATTCACAAAAGCTTCAAGAATACATGAAAACAGCGAACAATGCTTATAGTGAATTTGCAAGTCCTATGCTAAAAGAACTTCTAAAATCCACCGGTTTAATTTATCACCCCGAGATGATAAAAATGTTTTTCAAAATCGGTGAATTATCAAAAGAAGACAGCTTAACATACAATGGCACACCCGCTGTTAAAGAGCTTACACCGGCACAAATTTTATATGGCCCCAGAGATTAATAAAAAGGAGAAAAAATGGCTACAGTTGGAAACACTTATTTAACTTTAAAAGACAAATTTGCACAAAAAGAAAACGGCAAAATAGCAACCACAATTGTTGACCTGTTAGCACAATCAAATGTGCTTATTGAAGATGCAGTTGTTAGAGAATGTAACGAAGGCTCAACACACAAAACAACCGTAAGAAACGGATTACCGGAAGTGGAATTTAGAAAATTTTACCAAGGCGTATCTGCTTCAAAAGGCGAATACACACAAATTACAGACACAACAGGAATGCTTGAAGTTTATTCTCAGGTAGATAAATCTTTAGCAGATTTAGAAGGGGATACAGACCAATTCAGAATGAATGAAGCTCAAGCTTTTTTAGAATCAATGAATAACACCGTTCAAGAAAACATTTTCTATGGTTCTAAAGCAACAAACCCCGCCGGTTTTGACGGTTTAAGCGTTCGCTACAATAAAATTTCAACCGACAAAAATTCAATAGGCTACAGGGTTTTAGATGCCGGCGGTACAGGCTCAAAAAATACATCAATATGGTTTATAACTTGGGGTGATTTACACACTCATCTTTTATATCCAAAAGGCTCTCAAATGGGCTTAATCCATGAAAATAAAGGTGCTCAAACCGCAACAGACGCCAATGGAAATATGTTTGAAGTATACCGCGACCATTTTAAATGGGATATCGGAATGACAGTCAGAGATTTTCGTTCAACGGCAAGAATTGCAAACATAGATACTACAGCGCTTGATGGAGATAATCCTGCTGATTTAATCAAGCTGATGATTCAAGCATATCACAGAATTAAACGCTTTGCTAAAACAGGAAATACGGTAATTTATTGTAATGAAACAATTGAAACATACTTACACTTCCAAGCAATCAACAAAGCAAACGTAAATCTTTCAATTGAAAATTTTGCAGGAAAACCGATTGTTTCATTCTTGGGTATTCCGGTTAAATGTGCAGATCAATTAAGAAATGATGAAAAAAGAGTTGCAAGTGCATAAATTAAGGAGATATAAATGTTATTAGATTCACAAAATTTATTTTCAGATAATCAACCCATTACAACGGGTACAATTAATTCAGATAATATCGTTTATTTTGGAAAAGGAGATGTGTCTTTTGCACCGTTATTAATCCAAGTTGTAAACGACTTTTCAAATCTTACTTCACTTACCGTGAAAATTTTAACCAGCGAAACAGAAGATTTTTCTTCAAGCGAAGAATTAGTAAATTCAACTCTTGAATTAGAAGAACTAAAATCAGGTCAAAGGTTCCCCATAAATTACCTCCCCAAAGGCAACAAAGGCTATATGAAAATTGTTTATGCAGTTAACGGAACTGCTGAAACAACAGGCAAAATAACAGCCGGAGTTATTGCAGCAGACGAAAACAACAGTCTATAGCTATACCTAAGTGGGCGAATCTACGCCCACTTTTTTTAAAAACATAAAAAGGAGTAAAAAATGTGTGTACCCACAATAGTAGGAACAGCACTAAAAGCAAGTGAAGTTGCTTTTGGGGTAGGTTCAAGCGTATTTGATTTATATAATAATTCAAAAAATCAAGAATACAGAACACAAGCAGCCATTGCAAACGCCAAAAATTCAATAAATGAAGCAAACTATCAAAGACAGCAAGGAATAGAAGAATCAAGAAAACAAAAGCTCGAAGGGCAAAAACAAGCAAGCGAGCAAATGGCGCAAGCAGGCGCTATGGGGTTTGATGTAAACTCAAACACCAATATTATGAATTTTCAAGACACAATTGATTTTGCCAATAGTGAAGCTCAAGAAACAAAAGACAAATACGATTTAATATCGCAGCAATATTTAGATAAAGCAAATGAATACCTAAATGATGCCAATATAAGCACAATTAACTACAATTCAAACCTATATTCAAAAGCAATAAACTATCTCGGCTCAACAAATAAAGTGGCACAAGGATGGTATAAAGGAGGTTAAATGACTCAATCAAAAGCACAGATTTTTAATATCACCCTTAATATTTTGGGCGTTTCAATGCCCTTAGAAAATGCAAATTCGAGCGACAACAGAGCAATTTTATTAAATAATTACTATGAACTTGCCAGAGATTATGTTTTAAAAGATTTTGATTGGAATTTTGCCTCAACGTTTAAAGAACTTGCACTTACGGAAAATCCGATTTCACAATTTCAATATAAATATTGCTACAACTATCCCAATGACTGCATTTGCGCGCGCGATATTTTCCAAAAAAATTCTTATGTAATCGATAAATTTTCGATTTCTTCGCTTTCAAGCGGACAAAGGGTTATTTTATGCAACACTGAAAATGCTATTTTAAGATACACAAGACGCGTTGAAAAAGAAATATTTTTTTCCTGCGAATTTGCTATGGCTCTTTCATATTACCTTGCATCACTAACAGCAAACGTGCTTGTCGGAAGTATTCAAAAAGGCGAAATAGCTTATGAAAAATACAATCAATTAATCAAAAGAGCAAAAGTTCTAAATGCACAAGAAGGCGTTGAAGTAATTGATGACGAAATGACATATTTAGATTCGAGAGGATAAATAAATGAGTATAAGAGTATGCCAAAATTCATTTTCAAAAGGAATATTATCACCTTCACTTCAAGGCAGAGTGGATTTAGAACAGTATAATCTCGGCTTAAAAGATTTAAAAAACGGATTTGTCATGCAAGAAGGCTGTGTAGTAAACAGGCCTGGGTTAGAATATCTTGAAACAGTAAAATATGCGGATAAAAAAACAAGATTAATTCCTTTTGTTTTTAACCTGAACGAAAGTTATATTCTGGAATTTGGAGATAAATACATAAGGATAATAAAAAACGGCAGCTATATATTAAAAGATGATACTATATATGAAATAACAAGCCCGTATAGTGAAGATGATATATTCAATATAGATTATTGCCAACAGGCGGATGTGATTACGCTTGTATGCAGCAATCATAAGCCCTGCAATCTTTCAAGATACAGTAACACCGAATGGCAATTGGAAGAAATAAATTTCAAAGCAACAATTGAAGCACCTGAAAATTTATCAATAAGATATACAGGCTCAACTTCCTCTAATACAACAACTTATAGTTACGTTGTAACAGCAGTTCATAAAGATACATTTGAGGAAAGCTCCAAAAGTGAAGCTGTGTCTGTTGTCGGACATTTAGAAGCGTATTGGACAACTTCAGAATACATAACATTATCCTGGTCAGAAGTAAGTAATGCCTGCGAATATAATATATATAGAAGTGTAAATGGCGTATATGGCTATGTAGGAACATCAAATACAACATCTTTTAAAGATAATAATATCGAACCGGATTTGTCGAGCTGCGCTCCCACACACACAAACCCTTTTGAAAGCGAAAACCCGTCTTGTGTGTGTTATTTTCAACAAAGAAAAATATATGCAGCTTCAAATAAATCACCTCAAACCTTGTGGATGAGTCAAACCGGTACAAATAACAACTTTAATGTATCAAGACCATTAAATGCGACAGATTCAATCACGATGTCTATTTATGATAACACAGCAAATAATATCCAGCATTTAATTCCTTTAGATAATTTAATCGTAATGACAACAAATGCAGAGTGGTCGGCAAACGGTTCTGACGGTGTAATGAGTGCCTCAAATTCGCCATATGCAAAACTGCAATCATACTACGGTTCATCTAAAATAAAGCCGGTTGTTTCAGGCTCTATGGTATTATTTGTACAATCAGGCGGAAATATTGTAAGAAATCTTGGTTACGATTACCTATCCGACTCGTATGACGGTGAAGAATTAACTCTATTTGCTTCGCATCTATTTGAAGGAAGAAAAATTATTGATATGGCGTATTCCAAAGAACCAAACAGGATACTTTGGTGCGTTATGGATGACGGAACATTATGCGCGCTTACATACAACCCAAATCAAAAAATTGCCGCTTGGCATACACACTCAACAAAAGGAAAATTCAAAAGCGTTGCCGTTATTAGAGAAAACTATGAAGATATAGCATATTTTATAATTGAAAGAGAGATTAATTCACAAAAAATTTGCTATATCGAAAGATTTTATTCAAGAATAGTGACCTCGCTTGAAAATTCAAAATTCTTGGATTGCTCTATTGGTTTTAATTTTGAAGAAAAAACAGACACAATCAATGAATTAAACCATCTAAAAAATACAAAAGTAAATGCGCTTGTAGATTGGGGAGTAATAGAAGACTTAACAGTTGACGAAAATGGTACACTAAAACTTCCCTATGCTGCAAATAATGTTTTTCTCGGACTAAGATATGATTTTGAGCTTGAGACATTAAATTTAGAATCTCAAGGAACTCTTGGAATCAACAAAATGATAAACAAAGTTGAAGTAAAAATTCTTAATTCAAGAGAAGACTTTTTTATTTTAAACGATAACAACACTCTTAATCAAAACCCCAGAAGCCACGATAGCATAAATAATCCTAAAAAGCTTTATTCAAAAGACATTGAATTTTGTCCATTAGCAGATAGAGCTCTACAAAAAAATATTAAAATTGTTCAAAAATACCCCCTTCCTCTTACCATTTTAGCAATTAACGCAACAATTTCACTGGAGGAAGTTGAAGCACAATGAAAACCATCGAATTTAGCGAAAAAAATTTAAGCTTTTTATATGACAATTTAAGACAAAGCGATAAAAAAGAACTCGATTTTTATATTAAAAGCAAAAAAGAATTTATAAAAATGTGCCAGACAAATAAACACGAAGCATATTTTTTATCTGACAACAAAAATGTGCCGATTGCTATCGGAGGAGTAAAGAAAATAGACAAATCAAAAGGACAATTGTGGCTTTTATCAACAAAATATTTTCACAAACACCGATTCTTTTTAATGAAATATATCTTTTCAAAAATAGAAAAATTCAAAAAAGAATACTCAATTTTATTTAACTATATATATTTTGAAAATTTTGAAGCACTTACATGGCTGAAAAATTGCGGCTTTAAAGTTCTAGACACTAACGATAAAAGATTTAAATTATTTTATTTCAAAAAGGAGGAAAATTGATATATGACATAACTCCGGTAAATAATTATACCGGAAATAATTCTACAACCATATTTGAATTTGATTTTTATATTGATAACGAAGAACAACTAAAAGTAACTCTTTTTGACAAAGAAAATATTCAGCATACACTCCAAAACGGAGTAGATTACAGTATTAATGAAATAAAAAACAAAAACGGAAGTTACATAACTTTTCCAATAAATTCATCAAATTACAATATTCTATCAGAAAACGAAAAAATCTCTCTTGAATTAACCCTCCCGATAAGTCAAGAAACTCAATACAATAACAGTTCATTATTAAACTTAGAAGCACTCGAGTATTCTTTTGATTATCTGACAAGATTAATTCAAATATTATCAAGAAAATTAGAACTGACTATAAAAGTATCCGAATTCTCGGATCAAACCCCTGAAGAACTCTTTAATCAATTAAATTCATCAGCATTACTTGTAACAAACATAGCTTCAGATATAAATGAAAAATACAATGAATTAAAAGACATTTCTCAAAACATAGACGATAACTATGAAAAATTCAATCAAATTGATGTAAACACAAGCGCAATAACCTCAATACAAAACAACCTTGAAAATAAACTGGATAAAAACCTGACGAATATAACAAGTACAACAAAAGAACTTATTGGTTCATATTCTTTCCCCTCATCAAAATTCGATAATTTAACAGTAGACGAAAATGGTGCAACTTACACAGCCCCTGCTGACGGTTGGTATTGTTTTAGAATACTTAACGGCGGTCTTGCATTAATAAATCAAACAAAAAACATTCAAAGCGAATTACAGTCATCAGCCGGCTCTCATATCACAACTTATTTACCTGTTACTAAGGGCGATACAGTATCTTTAGATTATTTTGGCACAGTTGATTTCTTTAAGTTTATCTATGCAAAAGGAGCAAACAATGACTAATTACTATATAGAACAAAATAATAAGATTATAAGATTTGACACAAATTTAGAACAATTTAACTTAATGCTTAAACATCGACCTGAGCTTAAAGGTTTAGAAATCAAAGAAACCGAAAGACCGATTGCATTATCAAATGACGGTACTTATTTTGTTTTTGCGGACACAGAAGAATATCAACAAGAACAAGCACAAAAAGAAGCTGAACGAATAGCAATGCTTAATTTAACCGCAGCAGATGTAGAGCGTGCAATATATAAAGCAAAGGGGCTTGATTTTGATGATATTGTAGCCCTAATTGAGGCTCAACCATTAACAGAAGATGGAACAGGGCAAATAGATATTAAAGCTCTAAAAATTGAATTAAAAGCAAACAATTTTTATAGGGGGAATCCCTACATAAACCAAGTTGGCGGATTGCTTGGCTTCACAAGCCAACAACTTGATGAATTTTTTGAAACAAACGATTATACAAAATTAATTTAAGGATAAAAAATGTTTAGATGGATAAGAAAAAAAATTTTTGAGGGAATAATTAAAGACATTTTAGCTCAATTACCTCAACTAAAGGAAAAAGCAGAGATTTTATTTAAAGAAAAAAAGGATTTAATAATTGAAAAAGTCAAAGAAAGTATTAAAAAAACTCTTTTGGAATTTATTGAAAAGTTTTAGAATTTCAAAAAACAAAATAGGCTTTAATTTTACTTGGAGATTTTAAAATTGATAGAATGGTATAATGACGAAGAATTAACAATTCTTTTTTCAAGCACCCCTCAAATCACTGTTAGATATATCCAGCCCGATATGGATAAAATTAAAAAAGAAATAATTGAAAAACTTCCGTTTGAAAACCAAAAAGATTTAAAAGTGGTTTTAATAGATAAAACATTTCTAAACGAATACGATTTTACAATAAAAAAAGGCTATTGCTGGGATGGAGCAACAATACCAAGAATATTTTGGCGCTTAATCGGAGCCAAAACAGATCCTAAATTTTTAATACCTTCATTAATTCATGATGTATTGTGTGAAAATCACGATTACATAGATAATGACAGATATTTTTCAACAATTGTTTTTGAAAGACTTTTATACGTTTCAAAAGTAGGACCTTTTTCAAGATGGCTTATTAAGCATACCGTTGACAACTTTCAAAAACTTTACTGGAAAAATTAAATGAATTATGAACTTTTAGGAATATTTATCAGTGTTATTATACAAGCTCTTTATTTTGCTCATAAAATGGGAGTTATTGAAAAAAGCATACAGGCCCTTGAAATAAAACAAGATAAGCATAATTCAATAATTGAGCGAACATATTTTAACGAAAAAGAAATATCAGTTCTAAAAGAACAATTAAAAGTCGAAAACCACAGAATAGAAGATATTGAGGATATTCAAAATGAATATATCAAAAAATGGAATTGAATTAATAAAAGAATTTGAAGGTTTAAAGCTTGAAAGCTATAAATGTCCTGCAGGAATTTGGACAATAGGATATGGTCACACCGGAAAAAACATAATCAAGGGAATGAAAATAACTAAAAAAGAAGCAGAAGATTATTTGTGTAACGATTTAAAAATACACTCTGAATACATAAAAAGGCTTGTTAAAGTTGAAATCAATCAAAATCAAACAGACGCGTTAATTTCACTTGAATATAACATAGGATATAATGCTTTTAAAAATTCAACTTTACTAAAACTTTTAAACCAAGGAAAATATCTTGAAGCTTCAAAGGAATTTGATAAGTGGGTATATAGCAACAACAAAAAACTAAAAGGACTTATATTAAGAAGAAAAAAAGAAAAAGAACTTTTTTTAAAAAAATAAATAAAAAAAGCCTTGCAATTAACTTGCAAGGTTTTTTAATGTTTAGATAGTAAGTTTAGTTTAATAGAGGAGATTTATTGTAAATAATTTATATATTTAGCGTCAAACTTTCCGTTTGTACCCATATCATATAAAATTGTTCTTGTTGCAATTTCATTTAGTGGTTTTTTATAGGGTCTATCTTCTTTTAGGGCACAATATATATCTGCAACAGTCAAAGATTGGTTTTCATCAGTTCTTGTTACATTTTTATCATAATCATGGTGTTCTAAGGCAAATTGTGCCACTTTTTGATGTAATCTTGTGGTTTTTAAAATTTCATGGCTTAATCTGTTATGAAGCTCTACAATTTGTCTTTCTTTTTGTGTAAGGCGACCGTTTTTATTTAAAATTTCAGAAGGAATAAAAGCCTTACCGATATCATGCAATAAAGCAGCTTGAGTTAAATAAGCGTAATTCTTTTCTTTTTCGCTATGACCTAAATTTTTATAAACTTTTTGCGCTTGACGAGCAGTAGGCAATAAATGCGAATTTACAATTGATGTAACGTTATCTAAGTTATATTCAAGAGGTAAATTATTTTCTTTTAAAATTCTTTCAATATTGGGATTTCTCATGATGGCTTCTTCAATTACCATTGGGTTAACATAAAGAGCAATAAATTTTTCAGGTTCTTTTAGGGCAAGTTCTGTTTCAAAAATAATTCCTTGAGCTACAGCAGAATTAGGAATATATACTCTTGGAGTTAAACCTTGAGCTTCAACAGCAACAGATGATTGAAAAACATCATTTTTTAAATTGGTTCTTTTTAGTGCATTTGCGCTAAATGAAGGCCAAAAATGTTTTTTTTGCGTTTTATTCGCCGAAATATCTCCGGACTTATTTAAGCCTGTTATGCGTTCTAAAAAACCCATATTCACCCACTAAATACTAAACACTTTCCTTATGATATAATAAAGTGTTTTTTTATAAGCAAATTGCGCAATCGTATATACAATGTTAAGTTATGTTAATTATTTTCTTTTTTGTCAACTTCCATTGTTCCGCTAAATTCGTTTTTGCCGGTTAATTTTTTTGTAATCCAAAACGCGGTTTTAGGAATAATTACTGCTAAACCAAGGATACTTAATGCTAAACCTCCCATAAGAAAAGCTGCATTTTTTATATTTGTTTTAACTGTAACCTTTTTAATTAAATCAAGATTTACACTTCCGTCTTTATATAAAGGATTTTCTGTTGTTGCGGATTTTTTAACATGATTTAAGAAAGAAATTACACCATCTGTAATATCTTTTAAATCTTCACTTTTAACAAATCTGTTAATTTTTCCGATTTTACCGTAAGTTCCTTTATCAAAAATATCATGAATCAACCCTTTATTTGAAGTTATTTCAGCTAAACATTTCGGATTTTGATTACTTTCCAGATTTCTAAATATTTCATCTAAAGTATTACTGTCAGCATTTGAAATTACTTCAGCAATAACAGGCGGAATATTTGGCGTTAAAGTCATTTTTCTTAGAGCATTTTGAACATGACCGGCGCAGAAATTATAAAAATAAATACTTCCGCCGTCTATAACAAAATTTTCAAGTCCTTCGTATTTATTTCTTGAAGTACCGACACGTCCGGCTATCATGGGAACATCTGTTGCAATAAGCCTGAATTTATTATTATTTTCAACATTAAATACAAATTTATTTAATAAATCCCCTTTGAAAGAAATATTTTTATTTTCATTTGAAGTCTTTTGTTCTTTTTTATTTTTCATTTCGGCTATTTTCTTTCTTGTAATTGCCTGATTTACTTTAGGTAATACAATTCCCATCGCAACACAATTCAAAATAACCGCTAAAACCGATGTAACCTGTTTTGCACCTTTAATTCTTTTGATTAATGTTTCCGGATTTAAACCTTTATATTTATCTTTATATTTAGCCAGTTCAGACGTATCAAATTCGGTATTTTTTAACTTTCCTACAAGAAACTCTGCTGAATTTCTTATGGCATCGTTTCCTTCTTTAGCGTTTGAATAATCAATATTCATCGGAATTTTTAAAATATTTTCGCAAAATTTATTACCCAAAAAATTAAACGCTCTAATACCAAACATCCATACTATGGCCGCCATGACTTCTTTTCTTAATTTTTCAGCACCTTCAATCACACCGCCTCTTTTATAGCCGGCATAAGACCTGCCTACATCAGTCGGTATTTCTTCAATTAAAGTACCTACAGCTCGATTAGGATCATTTATCGTATGAACAATTTTTGGTATATATGAATATATGTTGTTAATCTGCAAAATAATATCCGTTTTATACTGTCGATTTTATAAAACATCTGAAAAAAAAATTTTGACAAAAAACTAAATATTTTTATTTTCATAGCCTGTTAAATCGGATATTTGCTTACACCATTGAGAAATTATTTCTTTTTCATCAAGCTTATATGAAATCGGTGTTCCTGTTTGGATATTTACGGTTTGCTTTTTAAAAGGCTTCCAATTATATGTTTCAAGCCCGTCTATTGCAACTGGCACAATATCAATTTTATTTGTTTTTGCAAAATATATAAAACCGCCGTTAATATTTTCTACAATTTTATTTTTTCTTATTCCTCCTTGCGGGAAAATGCAAAGATTATATTTTGCCTTAAAAACTTCTTTAACTGATTTAATAGTAGAAAGTCCAACTTTTTCACGATTAACCGCAAATCCTCCCAAGCGCAAAATATTTCTTGTTACCCATCTTTGTGCCCAAGTATCTGTTTTAAATAGCTCCTGTTTGGCAATATATGCCAAAGGACGATTTGCAGCATAATTCACTATAAATACATCCATATAAGATATATGATTGGCAGCAAAAATATATGGTTTATTTTCTAAATTTTTATTTCTTTTAACTTTAAAATTATAAAATAATGACCCAAACACAGGCAAAAACAATATATACAAAGCGTAATATTGATATAATCTTGTCAGGATATTAAAATCTTTTGCTTTTTTCTGCGCAAAATTAACATTTTTAATATTCATATTATCTGTTTCCTTCGGATAATTCTGCTACCGTTTTGCTCCATAGAGCCATCATTTCTTCGATGTTATCGTTATATGGAATAGGTTTACCTATTTTTATTTTCATTTTGCCTCTGAATGCTTTTCTTTGGTCTTTTGTCATGCCGGTTATTGCGACAGGCAAAATATCACACTTAAGAGTCTTTGCAAAACTTGCAAAGCCTTTATTGATATTTTCTAAGCTGCCTTCTTTATCTCTTGTGCCTTGTGGAAAAATTCCCAAAACCCAATTTGTTTGTTTTAAACTTATTACAGTTTTAATTGTAGACACTGAAAGTTTTGCTCTATCAACAGCAAAAGCCCCCAGTACATTTAAGAAAAATCTTGCTACTTTATTTTTAAACAACTCAACTTTTGCCATATATGCAGTATGTCTTTGAATGGCATAAATAATCAAAAAAGGATCAATTGCACTGACATGGTTTGAAGCTACAATAAAAAAGCCTTTTTTCGGAACATTCTCTCGACCTTCAACTTTAAGGTTAAATACAAGCTTATAATAAGTTCCATACACCAATGTGCAAGTAATCCACTGAAAAATTCCTCTAAAAATGTTATACTCTTTTGCACTTCTTTTTTGATAATTTCGACTCATTTTCATATTCCCAAAAAGTCTTATGTTAGAATTATACTAAATAATATAAAAATATGATATAATTTTTTTAAAACATAGGAGGAATTATGAAAAGATTTTTAACACTTTCAATTGCACTGGCTTCTTTTGCTCTTGCATCAGCAAATGCAGAAGTTATTGGCGTTGTAGATTTTGATAAAGTAGTAGACAACTACACAAAAGTTAAAACAGTCAGCGACGAAATTTCCGATAAATATGCTGAAATTCAACGCTATAGCCTAGATAAAGAAAGAGAATATAAAAAGCTTTCAACTCCGATTGAACGCAAAAATTTCGAAGAATCAACAGCAAGAGAACTTTCTAAAAAACAAGATGCATATTTAAGACTAAAAGAAAAGAAAGAAGCAGAAATTGATGCTGCGATTAAAAATGCAATAAAACAAGTTGCAATATCTAACAAAATCGATACAGTTGTTGAAAAAACAGTTGTATTCTTCGGCGGTGTAGATATAACAGACAAAGTAGTAAAAGCACTAAATTCACCGTCTGGTAAATAATTTTAAAAAAAGTTCTTTACAAAATACTTTTTTAAGGTATTATAATAAAGTAACTTTTCGGAGGATTGCCGGAGTGGTTGATCGGAGCGGTCTTGAAAACCGTCGGGCATGCGAGTGTCCCCTGGGTTCGAATCCCAGATCCTCCTCCATTTTAAAAGAGCCTTTAAGGCTCTTTTTTATTTATTAATAAATTTATAAATAAATTATCGATAGCAAAATTTTTTTTTCACAAACATTATACATATACCATTCACCAAAAAGGAGCAGGGTATATGCAAATAAACAACATTTCAAGCAATTCAAACCAGCCAAACTTCGGCATGGCAAAACTAACAAAAAAAGGTAGAAGCCTTGTAAGACAAACCTATGGAGCAATACCGCAATTTATTGATAAAACTTTCTCTAAAAAAAATGAATTATCAAGAATACTAAAATCGGGTGTTCAAGATGGACAAATAACAGACTTTTTCTGTGGCGGACTCAGTGATTATGCTTTAATTAATTCAAAATTTTATAAATCACAAATCGGAACATTATCAGGTAAATATCAAATAAAAAAATTTTTAAAAAAGAACACAGATTCATCACAAGGTATTTCACATAAACTTAGCTCAATTGGTGAAGAATTAAAAAATCAACTTGTTGCATTTTTTGATAAAAACATAAACAATGAATGCATTTCAGCAAAACAAGGTAAAAAAATATTATCCCTTGTAGAACCCTACATGGAAATAGATGAATTTGCCAAAAGAAATGCAATTGTAACCGACAGATTATTTTCAAGATAAATATAATAAACAAAGTAACAAATATATCGCCGCAGCACTTGCGGCGATTTTTATATTAATTACAATAAGTCAATCATAGCGTTTATTCTGATTAATTTATCAAGCGTGCAATTATCCAGCTTGCAATTTATTAAATTTTTAATTTCTGTCAAATTTTCCTGGGGTTCAGCCAAAAGAAGCCTAATCGGGGAAATATTAAAAACATCGCAAATTTTATCAATTGTTTCGGCAGTAGGCAAATATCTGTTATGTTCAATATTACGATACCCTTGAACACTCATGCTGATTTTTTCGGCAAATTGCTCTTGAGTAAGTTTATTTGTTAACCTTAACCTTTTAATGCCACCAGTTATTAATTCTTGATAACCCATAATAATATTTTTACTTATTTATTATTAAAATAAAACTAATCATGTAGACAACTAACTATCATATATGGTATAGTTTATGTGCAATTATTTAATGGGAATATAAAACATGAAAAATGGTTTTTCGCTTGTCGAGCTTTTAATAAGCTTGATTGTAATTTCGTGCATTACAGCTGCATTTTCGCCGTTAATTACAAAAAAGTTCAACAATGCAATATACGGAGGAGGCGGAGCCGTATCGGATATTACAAATGAATGTGAAAAATTTGGCGAAAACTGCACACTTTGCACAAGCAACTTTTGTATAGTGTGCCAAGGCTTAACTTGCGCAGAAGATGAATACAAAGACACAAGGAGTTGCACCTGCAAAAAATGTACCGAAACATACGGAGAAAAATGTACAAAATGTAACGAAGATAAATGTCTAATTTGCCCTCAAGGACAATTTTTAAACGAAAACGAACAATGTGAAGATTGTTCAGCACAGTTTAATAATTGCGCACAATGCACGGCAATAAAATGCACAAGTTGCACAAAAGGTTTCGTAATGACAGACCCCGGCTCCAGCAACCCCTGTACAGCTTTTACATGTTCAAGCCCAAATTTTATACAAATTGACGATTTATGCGTTACAGCAAAAAATATGGGTGACAACAACATATTAACAATTCCTGACACAATTAATAAAGTAAATACAGGAAGTGAATGTGATTCAACAAACGATAAATGCTGCTGGAGCGGTAAAAGAGCTAACCAATCCGCATGTAACGAAGATAATGGAAATTATTCAGGATGCAGCAGAACCGCATGCAATTGGTCTGCAGCAGATGAAATATGCAAAAAATACAACTATGCTGGTCTATCATGGCGACTTGCAACAGATGACGAAATGCAAGAATGGAACATAAATTCAATAGATATTGGAGCAAACGGACTTCAACTTTGTGACAGTTTTTCAGGATATCTTTCCGCACAATGCGCACAGTCTACATCTTGCAATGGCGCATTCGACAATATATGCAATAACTATAGTCTATGGACAAATAACCATGGCTCCACAAATTCGAATGTTTACAGCTTAAATCAAGGCGTATGGAATATAGTAAATTTGTCGACTCAATCAGCCTTATCTGTAAGGTGTGTAGCAAAATTTGACACTGATTGCAAAGACAAATTCAGCACGCATTGCAAATCATGTTCAAGTAGTTCATGCATAACATGCGACAATAGTTGTAAAGATGATGAATACCTAGATGCAGGCGATAAGTGTACTTGCAAAAAATGTACAGAAAAATATGGTGACTTATGTACAAATTGCAATGCAAAACAATGCTTAAGCTGCGCAACTGATTACGAATTATCGGACAATCCATCAAGTCCAAATGCTTGCGAACCAATATTTACATGTTCGGGACCTGATTTTATGCAAATAGGTAACCTATGCATTACAAGAAAAAATATGGGAGATAGCGTAAATTTAACCATACCGAGCGGCGTAAACATGAGGCAAATCAACCAAAGTTGTTCACCGAGCTCGACCAATTTTTGCTGCTGGCAAGGAAATACTTCAGGTTCTTATTGTGATAATTCGAAT
>CALVET010000079.1 GCA_944326675.1 Candidatus Gastranaerophilales bacterium | reverse complement strand
TTAAACTATCAAGAAAAATAATAATGTCATTTTGTTCTGACTCCATTTCTTCTTCTAAACTCTGTAAATCCCCAATCATTTCTTCAATTTCATCATAAAATTTCCAACAGTCGCAAAGATCATCTTTGTTACCATTTTCTTCGCTCACTTCAATTCAGCATCTACAATTTGGGTGTGGCTTGTCTGGAATTTCATCAGTGTTTTTATTTTCTTCTAATCTCATTCCTAAATAAATACTTTTGTGCAAATATTCTATCCTTTCATTTAATTAACACTTCTGTATTTTATTGTATGGAATTATATAATGTAGCGAAAAACGGGCAAAATTTGTAAGACCTTCCAAATTTAGGCAGATTTTATGGAATAAAATCCTAGGTCTTGGTATAATAAGAAATTTATAAAATGACAAAAATTAAATAAGATTTTTATATTTCTATTATTAAAATAATCAAACTAAGCGTACGCAATAATCAAACCACGTGTTTCTTTACAATTTATATACCGAAACACGGGAACGAATAAACACTTATCTATATCATTTAACTACCCTTTAAAATTTCTTCTAACATAATCGTTTTTCATCTCTTGGTGCATTATATAAATCTCCGCCCCAAATCATCCAATAAGTTTTATTTTTCAATATCTCCTTATAATCATATAAATAATCAACCAATTCATTGTCAAACAAAGAATGACAAATTATTTTACGGCAAAATCAAATTTCAAACCTTTAAGAGAATTTATTTCGACAACATTTTCGCCCCCAGAAGAAAAAAACTTATTAAAATAACGTTTACATAAAACTAAATATTCATTAGAATTCCCACCACTACTTATATCCAAATTTTTCTGCTTTTTTATACTAACCAAAAAAATAGACTATCATCAATTTTTGCAAAATCAAAACTTAAATAAATTATTATAACTGAATAGTTTACCTGCAATGCTGTTCTTTGATATAATACCCTTATATGTAAACAATTTCCAATAGTAATTATAGGAGCTATTAATGAAAATCACAGTTATTGGTACAGGATATGTTGGTTTGGTTGCAGGTGCCTGCCTTGCCGACATGGGAAATGAAGTTATTTGTATCGATAACGATGATAAAAAAATCAAACAACTAAAAAAGGGGTTAATTCCTATTTATGAACCGGGGCTTGAAGAAATTGTAAAAACAAACACAAAAGAAGGGCGTTTAAAATTTTCAACTGATTTAGATTATGCTACAAAAGAGTCTCAAGTTTGTTTTATAACAGTAGGAACGCCCCAGCAAGAGGACGGGTCAGCTAATTTAGAACAAGTTTATGAAGTTGCAAAATCAATAGCAAAAGCCCTAAACGGCTATAAAGTAATAGTTAATAAATCCACGGTTCCTGTTGGAACAGCAGAAAAAGTTGAAAAAATAATAAAACAAAACACCTCTTTTGATTTTGATATTATTTCAAATCCTGAATTTTTAAAACAAGGAAATGCCGTAGATGATTTTTTACATCCTGATAGAGTTATTATCGGTTCAAATTCAGCCAAAGCAACGCAAATCATGCAAGATATATATGCACCCTTTTTTAGAACAGGAAACAGAATTATTGTAATGGATGTTAAATCATCAGAAATGACAAAATATGCTTCAAATTCTTTTCTTGCAACAAAAATTTCATTTATGAATGAAATTGCAAATCTATGCGAAAAAGTAGGCGCAGACGCCGAAATGGTAAGAGTCGGCATGTCAACGGATACAAGAATTGGAAATAAATTTTTATTCCCCGGATTAGGTTATGGAGGAAGCTGTTTTCCAAAAGACGTAAAAGCCTTAATAAAAACAGGCGAAGAGTACTCTTGTAAAATGAACATTATATCTGAAGCAGATAAAGCCAATAAAAAACAAAGGGAAATTTTTGTTGAAAAAATTAAACAAAAATTTAAAAATAATCTATCTGATAAAACAATTGCTATATGGGGTCTTGCTTTTAAACCAAACACAAACGATATGAGAGAAGCACCCTCAATAACCATAATAAACAAATTGTTATCTCTCGGGGCAAAAATACAAGCATTTGACCCAAAAGCAACAGAAAACGCAAAATTACATTTTAAAGATAAAATCACGTATTCTAAAACAGCATACGAAGCCTTAAAAGACGCTGATTGTATGCTTTTATTAACAGAGTGGAATGAATTCAGAAGACCGGATTTTGAAAAAATTATGTCCCTTTTGAAATCCCCCGTAATTTTTGACGGGAGAAATCTCTATGACTCAAAAAGGTTAAAAGATAAAGGATTTGAATGTTATCAAATAGGAAGATAATTTTCTACACTCTTCCGTAACAATCTTCATATCTTATGATATCGTCTTCTGTTTCAACAAGAATAATATTTTCTAAGCTTGAAACAGCAACCACCTCTTTTTGTGAATAGATAAATGAATTTTTTACATTATCAACAACAACACTGCCTGTTAAAACATTTCCGTTTTCATCTTTTTCAAGTAATAACAATTGTTTTAGATATTCTTCTCTTGATAAGGGTCATAAACGGCTGCCTAAGCCGCCTGCTAATATTATTAATTTCATTAACTTCCCCTAATGCTTACTCAACTAACAATATATTTTATAATACAAATAAAAAAGATTAAATATATTCTGAAATTAAATATTTACAATAAACTCCGGCTCTTGCAAAATAAAATCATTCCTCATAAAATACAATTAGATAAAAGGTTTAAAGCTTGGAGTTAATAATGAAAATAAGCGTGGTTGTACCCGTATATAATACAGAAATTTTTCTGACAAAATGTTTAGAAAGCCTTATCAATCAAACATATAAAAATTTAGAAATAATTTGTATTAATGACGGTTCAACCGATAATTCATCTAAAATTCTAGATGAATATCAAAAAAAAGATAATAGAATAAAAATAATAACCCAAGAAAACCAAGGAGTATCAGCTGCAAGAAACAAGGGTATTTCAGAGGCAAAAGGGGAATATATAAGTTTTGTTGACAGTGACGATTGGGTTGATTTAGATTTCTATGAAAAGTTAATTACCGCGCTTAAAGAACAAAACGCCGATATTGCAGCAGCCAACATCATAAGAACAAGAAAAACATACTCAAAACCAAGGGTAAAATACGAAAAACAAATGGTTGCAGAAACTTTTGAAGAAAAAATTAAACTCTGCAACATTCCAAAATGCTGTTATGTATGGAATAAAATTTATAAAACATCAATGGTTAAAAACTTTCCTTTTAAAACAGGAGCTTATTTTGAAGATGTTTTATGGACGCCTTTAATATTAAAAAATTCAAATAAAATGGTCTGCATACCTGACGTCAACTATTATTACCGAGCAAACGCTTCATCAATAGTTAAAAAGAAGCAAACACCAAAAAAACAACAAGACGCGTATTTTGCAAAAAAATTCCTGATTAATTTTCTTGAAGAAAACAATATTAAACTTTCAAAAAAACAAAAAACCATAGTAAAATCGCTTAAATATTTCTTAAACTTCCTGATTTTAAGGATAAAAGAATACGAAAATACACAAATATATTACCTTTTTGGATTTTTGCCGATTTACAAAAAAACCCTAAAAACTCCGATAATAAAAGACAATACTTTCATAGTTTGGGAGCCTTGCTCCAAATCACACTCTGAAGTTGTCCCAGGATATTGTAAATATCTTCTTGATTTAGGCTACCATGTTAGCGTTCTGGTTACTCCTGAAAGATACAAAGAGGGTCTTTTTTCAAGATTTCAAGATAAAAATTTAACACTTAATAAATTATCTCAACAAGAAATAAAAGAATTTTTTAAAAACACACCCATAAATAATGTAAAAGGAGTCATGGTAACAACCGTGGGTAAAATTTGTGATTGCATACATTATGACCAAGCATATCAAGCCTTTTACCCCGACACAGACAAAAAGAAGCTTTTGTTTGTTGAGCATGAAGCGAGTTTTGCGCTCGATAAAAACACTTGGAATGAAAATTTAATTACACTAAGAGAACTTAACTACAAAAACGGAAAATCAGTTGTTATTAATCCCCATTATTTTGGAGATGTAAAAATTACCGACAAAAACCCCGATATTACAAATTTTATAACCATTGGCGCAATAAAACCCAACAAAAAAAATTCAAAAATGATTATTGACTCATTTTATGAAGTATATAAAAGAGGATATAGAAATTTCAAAGTAACCGTCATTGGAAAAGGCAGCTTAAAACACCTTCCCAAAGAACTGCACAAATTCTTTGACATAAAAGGCAGACTTCCTTTTGATAAAATGTATCAAGAAATTGAAAAAGCTGATTTTATGCTAACTTCATATAACGAAAACGATCCCGAGCACATAAGATACAATACATCAGGCACAAGCGGCAATTTTCAACTTATGTACGGTTTTTTAAAACCTTGTATAATCACTCAAGGATTTGCACCCATTAATGGCTTAAATAATGAAAATGCAATTTTATACGAGAAAGAAGAAAACTACCCTGATGCAATAGAAAAAGCCATAAACATGGATAATCAAGAATATAAACAAATGCAAAACAGCCTAAAAGAATATGAAGTAAAATTATATAAATCTTCCTTGGAAAATTTAAAAAAAATTATCGGCTAAATTTAGAGAATATTGTTATTAAAGAAGTTTTTTGTGGAATTATAAAAACGTAGGTAGCGTGTGTAGTTCGTATGGCATAAAAGCTATCGTATAAGAAGTTAAGGAACGGAAATGAACGAATTATCTTTAATAACAGGTTTTAAAGAATTTTTAAGGGAACTTGGTGAAACATCCGATAAAACGTATAATTTAAGCGGTTCAACAAGCATTTTTCAATATGGCGATGAATTTAAACAATTTTTACAAGAAAGCCTCAATATTGATGCTGCTTCTATTTTTTCAAAAAGTGTCAGCAGTATCATGGACATGAAAGTTGTAGACGGGCAACTTGTAGATGAAAAAGAGTACCAATATTATCTTGAAAAAGGAACTCTCCCTCAAGAACAAGAAAGCACCACCGGCAGCGAAGGAGCACAACAAGGGGCAGAAACCACATCATTTGAAACCTCTGATGATCCATTAGGGGATGTTATGGTTGATGTTTTAAATATTTTTTTACAAGATGAAAATATTAAAAGTTATCTTGACAGTAACGAAAGCGGAGAACTCGACGAAAACGAAGTTTATTCTTTTTTAACAAGAATCAAAGGTCTTGATAATGACAGAACAAATGTTTCACTTGATGATGTCATTTTAGGCATAAACGAACTTACAAAACAAATTAAAAACGAAAGATTTAATGAAGCTCTCTATGGTTCGCAAGATCGTATGACAAGGGAAGAAAGAAGAGCCTTAGCTAGAGAAGAAATTGAAAGCAGAGCATCTCAAAGATCACAAAGAAGCGAACGCCTTGAATATGCCAGATCGCAATATTCATCAAATAATTCTGCAAGCAACTCTTCAAGCAGTTCATACACAACCTCATACGACTTAAGCGCAACATCACTAAGCAATACAGATAAAGAAGATCTCCAAAAAGAACTTGAAACTTCTCAAGCTGCGCTATCAGAAAAACAAGCAAAATATAATGAAATCCAAAATGGAACAGATAGCGACATTAAAGCCAAAAAACAAAATGTGGATGATATATATAACATGTATCAAACAGCACTTGAAAAAGTTGACGCAAATTTAAAAGAAGAACTTGATGAGGCAAATGAAGCCACTGAAGCACAACAAAACATTGTAGCTCAAAAAGAAATTGAAATCACTCAACAAGAAACAACTATTTCAAGCCTAAATTCAACATATCAATCTATGACAACAAACAGACAAAGTCTTGAAATACAAATGACAGAACTTCAAAGCTCTCTTTCGCAAGCAGAAGATGAGCAAAAATCAAGTATTCAAAATAAAATATCAAGTTTACAATCTGAAATAGACACAGCTAAAACAAAAGAACAAGAAGCAAAAACAAAACTTGATGAAGCCCAAAATCAACTTCAAAAACTAAAAGAAGAAAAAAATCAACAAGAAATGATTTTAGTTCAAAAAGAAGAAGTAAAAGCAGGAATTGAAGCAAAATCCCAAGAACAAAACCCGCAATTAAAAATGTATTTGGATGAATACAATGAAGCAAAAAATTCATACGAAACAGATAAACAAACTGCTCTTAATAATGCAAAATCAGAAATTAAAGAAGCACAAAACAAAGTAAACGAAATTCAACAAGCTCTGGCAACAGTCGAAACCAAAGAAACATTGAAAAACTATACACTGGGAGGTTTGTCAGACTATAACGCAGAAAAAGGCATGGATTTAGTTAACGCAGCTATGTCATTACACGGAAATAACCACACTTCCGGCAAACAATGCGGAAAAGGCGTTGGAGAATCCATTGAAGCTGCCTTTGGATACAGACTCTATGGTGATGGTTATGAATGGGCGCAAAATCTTGAAAATCGTTCAGACTGGGAAGAAGTAACAGATGAAATTTCAGCAGAAGAACTTACATCACTTCCTGCCGGAGCTGTAGTAAGCTGGAGCCAATATGAAGGCGGCCCATACGGACACGTATTTATATCAGACGGACAAGGACACGAAATCTCAGATTTTGTAGGCAACATATCTGTCGACAAATTCATAAATCGCGGCGCAACATATAGGGTATTTATCCCTGTTTAGTCGCAAATATAACCTTTTATTGCTGATTTAGCCGCAGTATAGGGACTTGCAAGATAAATAAAGCCGTTTGTATTTCCCATTCTTCCTTGGAAATTACGATTTTGGGTTGCAAGACAAACTTCATTGTCCCCTAATATGCCGCCATGTACACCCACGCACGGCCCGCAGCCTGCCGGTAAGAAATTTGCACCTGCCTCAACAAAAATATCAAGTAAGCCCTCTTTTGAAGCTTGAAGATAAATATCTCTGCTGGCGGGAACAACAATGAGTCTTGTTGTCGGATTAACCTTGTGTCCTCTTAATATATTTGCTGCAATCCTTAAATCTTCAATGCGTCCGTTGGTGCAAGTACCGATAAACACTTGATTAACCTTTACATCATTCAATTCTGACGCTTTTTTAACATTATCAACCGTATGAGGACAAGAAACCACTGAATCAATTTTAGATGCATCAATTTCGATTACTCTTTCATATTGAGCATCGTCATCCATTTTAATCTCTTTAAATTTATCTTCTCTTCCTCGGGATTTTAAAAATTCATAAGTTTTATCATCAGTTTCAAACAAACCCGCCTTTGCACCTGCTTCAACCGCCATATTTGCAAGAGTAAACCTTTCTGACATTGACATATTTGAAATTGTACTGCCGCAAAATTCTAATGCCTTATACGTTGCACCATCAGCCCCTATTAAACCGATTAAATACAACATTAAATCTTTTGCACAAGTATTATATTTAAATTCACCATTTACAATAATTTTATATGAAGCAGGAACCTTGAACCATGTTTTGCCGTATGCCATTGAAACTGCAATATCTGTTGAACCCATACCTGTTGCAAAAGCGCCCAAAGCACCTGAAGTACAAGTGTGTGAATCAGCACCAACCAAGATTTCTCCTGGGTTTACATAATCTTCAACCAACCTTTGATGACAAACTCCACAACCTATATCTTGCAGTATTGCACCGTATTCTTTTGCAAATTCCCTAATTTTATTGTGTGCATTTGAAAGCTCTTTTCTTGGAGAAGGCGCAGCATGGTCAATAAAAAGAATTGTTCTTTTAGGATTAAATAAAGGTTTATTTAACTTTTTAAATTCATCTATTGCTAAAGGACCGGTACCATCTTGCGTAGCACATACATCAATATTAGCTATAACAAGCTCACCTTGTTTTACCTGCTTATTTGCATGTGAAGATAAAATTTTTTGTGCAAGTGTCAACCCCATCATACCGCTCCTTATAATGCTATAGATTTATTATAAATCAAAAATAACAATATTAATATATTTATATGATAACAAAAGACTTGTTTTTTACGATAATAAAGCAATAAATTAGGAGTTTTATAATCAATATGGATATAGCAGCACTTATAGGAACGTTTTTAGGCGTAACATTCATACTTTTAGGGCAAGCACTTGAAGGCGGAAATATAGGACAGCTTCTTCAAATAACAGCAGCGTTTATTGTTGTCGGAGGTACGGCAGGTGCAGTATTTCTAAGCTTTCCTTTAGAAGATTTTAAAACCGCCGGTCACTGCATTTACATGGTCTATTTTGGAAAAGCGCCGCAATTAGAAACTCTTATAGCTGAAATTGTCGGTTATGCACAAAAGGCAAGAAAAGAAGGGGTAATTGTTTTAGAAAAAGAAGCAAAAAGCGCCTCACATCCGCTTTTAACCTTAGGGCTTGAAGCAGTTGCAGATGGCGCGGATCCGACCCTTGTAAAAGACATGATGGAAACACAACTGTCACAACTACAGGAAAAAATTGGTGCAGGTGCAAAAGTTTTAGAATCAGCAGGAGGTTATTCTCCAACCCTTGGTATCATTGGTGCGGTATTAGGATTGATCCAAGTTATGCAAAACCTGTCTGACCCATCTAAATTAGGGGCAGGTATTGCCGTTGCATTCGTTGCAACCATATATGGTCTTGTTGTTGCAAACCTTGTTACAATCCCGTATTCAACAAGAGCAAAAAGAAAATATGCACACATTTTTACTTCAATGGAATTAATGATTGAAGGCATACTATCTATTCAAGCAGGAGAATCACCCGCGCTTATCGAAAGAAAGCTTGAATGTTATCTTGTTGATAAAAAAGCAAAAAAAGAGGCTAAAGCTTAATGGCAAGAAAGAAACCACCCGAAGAACATGAAAATTTAGAGCGTTGGCTTGTTTCTTATGCCGACTTTATGACACTGCTTTTTGCAACATTTGTTGTATTATATGCGCTAGCTCAATCTGACGTAAATTCTTTTAAAGGAATTGAAGAAGCGCTTAGAAAAGCCTTTAGCCAAAACATATTCGATAATCAAGAAAGCATCATGGATGGACAAAATTCAATTTTAGACGGCCGGCAAGGTGCAATGAACCCGCTAATGCTTGAATATATGAGCCAAAAATATGAACAATCGTCATACGAAGAAATTAAAGAAGATATAAATCAGCTGAAACAAGATGGAATAAGCGCCGAAATCGGAGAAAAAGGGCTTGTTATAAGATTTAGCGAGCATGCCTTACAATTTGAATCAGGAACAGCAGAATTAACTCAAAAATCAAAAGAAACATTAGCAACTGTTGCAAATATAATTAAACAAAAATTCTCTATTCATTATATCCAAGTTGAAGGTCATACTGACTCCGCTCCTGTTACAAACAAAGTTAAATATCCATCAAATTGGGAATTATCAGCTGCAAGAGCTTGTTCAGTCGTTAGATTTTTAATTCAAAATAACGGCTTTAATTCTAAATTATTCAGTGCAGTTGGATTTGCAGATACTGTGCCTGTTGCTTCAAATTCCACACCTCAAAATAGAGCAAAAAACAGAAGAGTTGAAATTGTTGTCTTAAAAAATAAATTTAAAACTCTTTCAGATAAAAACATGCAAGAAATTTTAAAAGACGCAAAAATTTTACAAAAGAAAAACGAACTAAACAATAAAAATAAGCCCTCTGAGGCTATTGAAAATTTAGTCGGAAATGATAAAGAATTATTAAATAACGTTATCGACATTTCAGGACGTTATGAAAACGAAAATAAACGCTTAAAAAATCTTGACGAAAGTACATATACTCAAGACAATAAAAAGCCTGAATTTATGGAGTAAGTTATGAAAGATAATGAGTATTTTGTTATATTCGGAGGCGGCGGTATAAGAGGAATATGCTACTGCGGAGCATATAAAGCACTTCTGGAGAGCAATATTAAACTGACAGGATATGCAGGAAGCTCTATAGGTGCTGTATTTGCAGCATTAATTGCTATTGGATATAAATATGATGAAGTATATGAAATACTTGCTAAAACAGGCTTTGAAATGTTTATAGATATAAATATTGATTTTAAAAAGGATTTAGCAATTTCAAAAGGCAAAATATTTTACGATTGGATAAAAGAACAGCTTGAAAAAAAATACTATGGTGAAATATATGAAAAAGACAAAATGCCGCCTGTAAAATTTTGCGATATAAAAAATAAGCTCGTTATCTATTCGGTTGATTTAACGCATTTAAAATTTAAGGAATTTTCTTGCGAAAAAACACCTGATTTTGAAATAGCGCAAGCAATTAGAGCAAGTGTTTCAATGCCGGGATTGTTTACGCCTTTAGAATACGAAGACAGCCTGATTGTAGATGGTGATTTACTAAAATCAACGCCATTGTGGAGAGTCAGCAACACAATAAAAAATCTTGATGAAAGGATTTTAGAATTTAGATTAGAAGACAACGAAACACCCAAAAAAACAGATAGTTCCCTGGGATACCTAAATAGAGTCTACAACGCAATTTCAGGTTTTGCAACCGACTACATTATAGATTTATATAAAGAAAAGGACAAATTTGATTACATCAAAATAAATACTCCCGATGTTTCAGTGGTTGATTTTTTAATGCCAAAAGAAAAAAAACAAGAACTTTTTGACATAGGTTATCAATCTACAAAAAAATATTTACTTGAATTTTTACCCGAAAAAAGAAAAAGAATAAATCAAAAATACAAAGAACTCTTAAAACTTTTAATCAAATTTCAAAAAGAATTTTCAAAAACAAATATAATCAATTCTTATTTATATTTATGCGAGATATTTGTTTATCTTTGCGAGCAAAAGCAATACATGGATTCTAAAATATATTGCCAAATATTAGATTTTAAAGAAAACTACACAAAAAACTTCAAAAAAATTAATTTCTTTGGAATTAAATCTGCAATATCGTCAAAAAAAGAGGCTTTATCCAAACAGCTCATTAATATCAACAAATCAGTTGCGGAAAAAATCAGCTGTTAAATTAATATTTTCTATACAATAATGCAATCAAAGTATCTTCAAAATTTTTCAACACAGCTTTTCTTTTTGGTGAATTTTGAACAATTATTGAAAAAACTAAATCTTTATTCTTTCTTGTGGTTAAAACTCCAACAATAGAAGACATATTTGAAAGAGTACCTGTTTTTACCTTCAAATTATCTCTTAATAAAATTAGCCTGTCTTTCATTGTTCCTTCATCAGCACCAACCATTAAATCTTTAATATTTGTTTGATTTAAAAGCATAGCAAAAGATTTTACAATAAACTCAGGATTTAAAAGATTGTATCTTGAAACACCTGAACCGTCTGTTATAACAATTCCTTCCGTAATATAATCGGCGTATGTATCGTTAAACATTTTAACGGCATCATCAAAAGATGCGCTCTTTTTATACCCTATATATTTTGCAGCTGCAATTTTAAAAACTACTTCCGCACAAAAATTATCGGAATTATATAAGATATCCTTAGAAATATCTTTTATATTATGGCTTACGCTTGCAAGCTTTCTAACATTAGAAGGCATTTTTTTAGGTGTTATTTTTTTGAAATATTGAATTTTATTTTTATTTATTGCTTTTTGCACTTTTATATTAAAATTTATTTCAGGATTTAAAACAGGCAAATTTATTATTTCATCTTCTGAAACAGTACCTTGAAAATTAACTATTGAAGAATTTTCACCATATAATCTTTTAATCTCTATTTTTTGCTTATCGGCAAGTTTTAATTCATTTATTATTGGTATTTTATAGTCATCATTTTGGATTATATCAACTTTTGTTGCAAAACTTGAGCGTTTTATTGCAATTTGTACTAAATTCTTATCTATAATATATGGCGTTATTGCTCTTTGATTTGGCCAAGTATCTTCTTCCATCCAGCCTTTCGGATATGGAATTTTATCTATTATAGAATCATCAATATAGATATTATTAATTTTCGTTGTATCGAAATTAATTTTTAATTTAGAAAATAATTCATTTAAATCATCTTGTCCTAAAAGAGTATCGCCCGCCAATCTTAGATAAATATTGTTATTGGTGTCTTTATATAATGCTGTTTCAAAATCAAAGTTTTCACCCAAAACCTTATAGGCAGAACCGAAAGTCAGCAATTTTAGAGTGCTTGCAGGATTTAATAACTTTTGCTCATTTTTTTTATAGACAACATCATCATTGCGTACATTTTGAACATAAACCCCAACGGTCGACTTTAATTCAAAATTCGCGTCATTAATACATTTATCTATACTGTTTGCCAAAACAGGAAAACACAAAAATATTAATATTGTTAATAAAATCAGAAACTTTTTCATTATTAAAGTTCCTCAACACTTGCAATTCTGCCTTTAATTGCACTTGCAGCAGCTATATAAGGGCTGGCAAGATAAATTTTTGAACTCGTGTCACCCATTCTGCCGACAAAATTTCTATTTGTAGTTGAAACGCATACCTCATCAGGAGCCAAAATTCCGCAATGACCGCCCAAACATGGTCCGCAAGTCGGAGTTGAAATAGCAGCACCTGCTTTAATCAAAGTTTGATAATAACCAAGTTCTATTGACTTTAAAATTATATCTTGCGTTGCAGGAAATACAATCAAACGAACATCAGGATGAACTTTTCTATTTTTCAATATTTCAGCCGCCATTTTAATATCTTCCAAGCGTCCGTTTGTACAGCTTCCTATAACAACCTGATTAATTTTAATATTATCTTTTACTGCTTCTGTAATTGTATGAGTATTTTCAGGTAAATGAGGATATGATACAGTCGGTTCAATTTTTGATGCATCATACTCAATAACACGCTCATAATTTGCATTTTCATCGCTTTTTAAAAATAGGGGTTCTCTAATTGAACGATTATTTAAATACTCTCTTGTAATTTCGTCAGGCTCTATAATACCATTTTTAGCCCCTGCTTCAATTGCCATATTGCAAATAGTAAATCTTCCATCCATGTCCATTGATTTAATGGCATCGCCACAAAACTCTAATGTCTTATACAATGCGCCATCTACGCCGATATCACCGATTAAGTGAAGAATTAAATCCTTTGCCGTAACATATTTATTTAATTTGCCGTTAAAAATCACTTTAATGGCAGACGGCACTTTAAACCAGGTAGACCCTGAGCCCATTGCGCAGCCCAGATCGGTTGAACCTACACCTGTTGAAAAAGCCCCCAAGGCACCGTAAGTACAAGTATGAGAATCGGCACCTATTATTAAATCGCCCGAAGTAACAATTCCTTTTTCTGGTAAAAGTGCATGTTCTATTCCCATTGTACCTACATCGAACTTATGAACCAAATCTTGTTTTTTTATGAATTCTCTTAATATTTTTGCCTGAATAGCAGACTTAATATCTTTATTGGGTGTAAAATGGTCAGGAACAAGAACAACGCGCGACTTATCAAACACAGAATCCAATTTTAATTCCTCGAAAACCTCAATCGCAATCGGACCTGTAATATCATTAGCCAATGCAATATCAATTTTTGCCTCCAATAAATCTCCGGCTTGAACAAAATCCCTGCCTGAATGTAAGGCAAATATTTTTTCGGTAATTGTCATTGGCTTAGTTTGAGTCATTTTATTTTCCTTGTTTTGATTTAATATCTAAAAGATTGTTGTGAGCTATTACATAGGCTGCGCAAGACCTTGCACTATGCACATACCAAGCACAGCTTTCTTGTAAACATACTTTAGGATCAAGACTGCCTGCAGACATCAGCGGGCAATACGGAATTTTTTTTCTGTTAACTTCTGCTGTCATTTTTACACCTCTATATTTTTGATTTTTCTAATTCTATACCTTGTTTTATTAAATTACATTTTGTTTCATCACATCTTTTTTCTTCTTGTTTATAAATTTTTGTTCTGTTAATTACTTCATCAAAATCAATTAAATGAGCGTCAAAATCAGGTCCGTCAACGCACGCAAATTTTACTTCATTTCCGACAGTAAGCCTGCAAGCACCACACATGCCTGTTCCATCCACCATAATAGGATTCATAGAAGCTTCTGTTTTGATTTTATAAGGACGAGTTAACTCTGCTACTGCTCTCATCATTGGCATAGGTCCAACCGCAATAACATAATCAACTTTTTCGCTATCTATTATTTTTTTTGCAACGTCCGTCGTGAAACCTTTTGTACCGTATGAACCGTCATCTGTAGTAATGTGCAATTCGCTGCAAGCATGTTTCATTTTATCTTCCCAAAAGATTAAATCTTTTGTTCTTGCACCCATAACCATGTGAACTTTATTTCCTGCTTCTCTAAACGCTTTTGCAATCAAATAGCAAGGTGCAGCACCATATCCGCCTGCTACACAAATAACTGTTCCGTATTTTTCAATATGAGTAGGACAACCCAAAGGCCCCACAATATCTTCAATACAATCGCCAACATCTAATGAAGCAAGTTTTTTTGTTGTATATCCGACCGCCATATAAACTATTGTCAAAATTTCATTTTGTCTGTCGTAATCAGCAATTGTTAATGGAATACGTTCTGAATTTTTATCTGTTCTTAAGATAATAAATTGTCCCGCTTTAGCATTTTTAGTGATAAAAGGGGCTTTAACTTTAATCTCAAATTGATTTGTACATAATTCTTTTTTATATAGAATTTCGTATCCCATTTTAAACTTTCCTCCAAATATAATCCTGTTAAAAATATAATATATTAAAAACTGCTCTTTGTCATAATGTATTTAGTATTGTTAAATTTAAATTATATATTTTTGTAAAATTAATTTTTTCAGCGCCTTGGCATGTATTGCATCGGGCTCTATTTCTAAAAGTCTTTCAAGATATTCAAGAGCCTTGTGATAATTTTTTAATTTTTTCAAAGCAGCTGCCATAGCAAAAAGAGCATCGACAAATTTTTCATCTAATTCAAGAGCTTTTGTTAAATCATCAATTGCTTTTTTAATGAGTTTTTCATCCGAGCCGTTATTTTCCAATATTATTTTTGCCCGATTATAATAAGCATCGGTCATATCTGGGTTTAATTTTATGGCTTTTGTATAATCCAGCATAGCTTCATTTAATTTATTTTGAGCATGATAAGCCACTGCCCGATAAAAATATGAAACCGCAAAATCATTTTTTAGCTCTATAGATTTTGAAATTAAATCTATAGCATTTTGATAACTTCCGTCTTGAATAGCGTATATTCCCTCATCAAGATATTTTTTATATTCTTCTTGAACCATTTTTACCTCATGTTATAAAAAATTTTAACATAATAAAATTTTTGTTGAAATTTATTTAAAAATAATATATCATGTAAAAAATTGTTAATATTGGTTAAAGAATTTAGCAATATTTTTAATTCAGTGTTGTTATAACAAGTGTAAGTGTGTAAATTCTAGAGTATAAATAAAGGAAAATTATTATGACAGGTATTCATCCAGTTCAAGGTTTCAACAATTTATCTAAACCCAAAAAAGCTGCTGTTGTAGCTGGTGCTGCTGTTGCAGCCGGTGCAGTTGCAACTACTGCCGTTGCTTATGCAAAAGGAAAACAACCGGACGTTAAAGGTTTAAAAGCTATTAAAGCAGGTTATGGTATCATTTTTAATGCTGCAAAAGCTAAAGCTGGTGCTATTAAAAACGCTATTGTTTCTCACCTACCAAAAAAAGAAAACACTGTACTTGAAACAGTAAAAGATGTAGTCGAAGAAACTCAAGCTTAATTAATAAGTTTAAATTAATTGTTTAAAAGTGCATGGAAACTACCCATGCACTTTTAGTTTAATTTAGTTTTTCTATAACTTTTTCAGCCAAAAGAGTTGCGCTATTTTGGTTTTGACCCGTTATAAGATTATTATCTATTTCAACATGTTCACTCCACGGACGATTTTCAACAAAATTTGCGCCCAATTCTTTTAACTTTGTTTCCAATAAAAACGGCATAAATTCGTCAAATTTAATAATATGTTCTTCTTTATTTGTAAAAGAAGTTATTTTTTTATTTTTAACAATAGGATTATTGTTTTCATCTTTGGCATTAACTAAGGCAACAACCCCATGACAAATTGCAGATATAATTTTATTATTTAAATAAAAATATTCTACAAGTTTTTTTATTTCATCATCAAAAGCAATATCAAACATAGGCCCATGACCACCGGGAAAAAATAAAACATCGTATTTGTCATAATCAATATCAGACAATTTTTTTGTTTGTCTTAAAATTTTTATACAATCATCCCACTCAATCGGATTAGAACAAGACATTGAGCGAACATCCACAGGAGATAACCCCCCATTAACAGAAGCTGTGTCAATTTCGTAACCCGTTGCCTTAAAAATTAAATAAGGAACAGCAAATTCCTCAAGATAAACACCTGTATTTTCTATATTTTTATCCCCTTTTGAATTTGTTGTTACAATTAAAATATTTTTTTTCATAACCATCTTTTTTATTAATTATAAAATTAATTATATAGATAATTAATAAAAAATAAATCGCACATTCGGATAAACTATTTGACTTAGAGCACGCTCTAAGCTATAGAATAATAAGTAAGGAAAGCAAAAAGGAGTAAAATAATGAAAATAATAGACAAAGTAAATTCACCTGATGATGTCAAAAAATTATCATTGGATGAAATGAATTTATTAGCTCAAGATATAAGAGAAGGCATTTTAAAAAGGGTCAACGACATAGGGGGGCACTTAGGTCCTGATTTAGGAATTGTTGAAGCAACTATTGCACTGCACTATGTTTTTAATTCACCAAAAGACAAATTTATTTTTGATGTTTCACATCAATGTTATCCCCATAAAATGTTGACAGGAAGAAAAGACGGTTTTATTAACGAAAAATACTCTATCAGCGGTTACTTTAATCCAAATGAAAGCGAACATGATAATTTTATTATAGGACATACTTCAACCTCTGTTTCATTAGCCGTAGGGCTTGCAAAAGCAAGAGATATACAAAATCAAAGCCACAACATTATTGCTTTAATCGGAGACGGCTCGCTATCAGGAGGTGAAGCCTATGAAGGATTAAATAATGCGGGTGAATTAAAAAGCAATTTTATAGTTATTGTAAACGACAATGAAATGTCCATTGCACAAAATTATGGCGGCCTTTATAAAAATCTTGAAGAATTAAGAAAAACAAACGGAAAATCTCAAAACAATTTCTTTAAAACGCTCGGCTTTGATTATATGTATGTTGAAAAAGGAAATGATATTAAAACTCTAATTGAAGCATTTAAATCCGTTAAAGATATCAAAAAGCCAATTGTTGTTCACATTCATACTCTTAAAGGCAAGGGCTATAAACCCGCAGAAGAAAACAAAGAATGCTACCATTGGCACTTGGCAGGATTTTTAGACAAAACAGATAAAACAAATAAAAAAATTGAAACTTATGAATCAATTACAACGGATTTTCTTTTAGATAAAAAAGCTAAAAACGAGCCCGTTGTAGCTATCACCGCAGGAACACCGGGGGCGGTAGGCTTTTATCCTGAATTCAGAGAAAAAATGGGAAAAAATTATACGGATGTTGCAATTTCTGAAGAACATGCAATTGCATACGCATCAGCATTGGCAAAAGGCGGTGCAAAACCTGTATTGGCACTTATGAGCTCTTTTATTCAAAGAACTTATGACCAATTATCTCAAGATTTAGCGCTTAACAATTCGGCTGCAACAATCTTGGTATATTGCGGCGCAATCAGCTCAATGGACGCAACTCATTTAGGAGTTTTTGATATACCTTTAATTTCTAATATCCCAAACATTGTTTACCTTGCACCAACAAACAAAGAAGAATATCTTGCAATGCTAAATTGGGCATATAACCAAAATAAGCACCCCAGTGTTATCAGAGTTCCTTCTGTGCCGTTAAAATCAACAGGAGTACAAGATTTAACAGATTATTCAAAATTAAATAAATATAAAATGATTAATCAAGGAGAAAAAATTGCAATTATAGCACTTGGCAGCTTCTTTAATTTAGGAGAAAATATTCAAAACAAATTAAAAAATGAATTTAATATAAACGCAACTTTAATCAACCCTTGTTATATTACAGGAATAGATGAAGACATGTTGAATAATTTAAAACAAAACCATGACCTGATAATCACTCTTGAAGACGGATTATTAGATGGAGGATTTGGCGAAAAAATTTCAAGATTTTATTCAACAAGCAATATGAAAGTTAAAAATTATGGAGCCAAAAAGATATTTACAGATAGAGCTCCGCTAAATAAATTATATGAAATGTTTCATTTAACAGAAGACCAAATTATAAAAGATATTGAAGAATTAATTCAATTAAAATTAGTATAAAAATAATGCTCAGGAAATCCTGAGCATTATTTTTTTGAATAACAATTTAAAAGCTTTATTCAAATCAATAAAACAATAAAAATACGCATTAAAAAAGAGGCTCAAAGCCTCTTTTTATAAATGGTACCCCCAAGCGAATTCGAATCGCTGTCTACACCGTGAAAGGGTGTTGTCCTAGGCCTCTAGACGATGGGGGCAAGAACTTATCTTATTTACTTTTTATCTCCATACACAAACAATCCAATAATATCATTCAATTTATTCAATTGTTTTTGATAACTTGCAGCCTGTTTTTCAAGAGTTCTAATATTGCTTTTGTATTCTTGAATTGTATAGTTACAATCCTTAATAGAGCTATTCAAGCAATCTCTAACTCTTTGGGCATCTTGAAGAACTGTCTTCATTGGAATGCCTAGAGCTTCTATTGTTTGACGTATGATTTGTGCTCCTGTTTGTCTCGGAACACCTGTCGGCAACTGACCGATTAATCTTTTTAATACGTTGATATTGTTTGGCATTTCAAACTCTTCAACGTCGTCATCATTTTCAATGGACAATTTTAAATCAGGATTTGAAGAAACATTTTCTTCGTTAACAGAAAACACGGGTTGATAATCCTTTGCGCTTGAACCAAAATCAAATGATGATTCTGCTGCAGTATCCTCAACATCATTCAATGACAATTCATCATTATCATCAAATCCGCTCATTATATCTTCTGTTGCAGCTTCTGAAGTGTCATTAAAATCTTGTTGCTTTAGTGCATCTACTATTTTTTTACCCATATTTTTCGGTAATTCTTTTTCCTGCATTTAGCAACTCCTTCTAATTTCGTTTCAGAATGACTCTGTATTTATATAAAACCAAAAAAACATTTGTTTGTCAAATTCAATTTTTCATTTAACTTAAAAAAAATTAATAAAGTGTATTATCTACATTTTTAGCGTCTTTTAAGTAATATTCAGATATTAAATCGTCTTCATTTTTATTAATTTCTTTTTCTAATTGAATTAATTGATGATTTCGATTTAAAAAAGAGATATTTTCCCTATTTGAATATAATTCTTTTTTCCATTTGCTTACCAATTTTGCTTTATATTTTTCATCATTCACATCTAACTCATTAACATCTATGCCAATAGAATTAAAAGCATCATCAATTGTTTTGTTTAAACTGATTTCATATAAAATTCTTTCTTTTTGTTCTTTTGTATATTGATATCTTGTTTTTTTCATAAAATCAAACTTCCGATATTATAAACAAGAAAAGCAACAAACCAAGCTATCGCGCATTGAATTAGCACAACAAAAACAGCATAAATTGTTCCAAGTTCTCTTCTTACAGTTGCAATTGTAGCCACGCAAGGAGTATATAACAAGCAAAAAACCAAAAATACAAAAGCTGTTAATTGATTAAACATCAAAGGCAGGCTTTGCACGCCACCATATAAGACGCTAAGTGTGCTTATAACATTTTCTTTAGCCATAAACCCTGTTATAAAAGCAGTCGATATTCTCCAATCAGAAATACCTAAAGGCTTAAATACGGGCGCAACAAAATTGCCTATATTTGCAAGCAAACTTTGTGCTGAATTTTGTACTAAATTTAGCTGCCAATCAAATGTTTCCAAAAACCAAACTATAATTGTCGCCCAGAAAATAATAGTAAATGCTTTTGTAACAAAATCTTTTGATTTTGAATAAATTAATCTTAGAGTATTTGCCAAGCTCGGCATTCTGTAATTTGGCAATTCCAAAACAAATGGAACTGTTTCTCCTCTGAACACAAACATTTTCATAAAAAATGCAAAAACAATTCCGACTATAATACCAATTAAATATAAAGACAAAATCACAAACACTGCCTTTTGTGCAAAAAACGCTGCACAAAATAGGGCATATATCGGCAATTTTGCAGAACAAGACATAAAAGGTGTTAAAAATATTGTCATTTTCCTGTCCCGTTCAGACGGAAGTGTTCTTGCAGCCAATATTGCAGGCACACTACAGCCAAAACCGATTAACATAGGAACAAAACTTCTTCCTGACAAACCGATTTTTCTCAGCAATCTGTCCATAATAAAGGCAACTCTTGCCATGTAGCCTGTATCTTCCAAAATTGACAGAAACAAAAATAAAATAACAATTGTGGGTAAAAAGCTCAAAACACTTCCTACACCTCTAAAAATTCCGTCTATAATTAAAGAATGAACAACAGGATTTAACCCCCACAAATTTAAAAAATTATCAGTAAGCTGAGTCACATAACCGATAAATACGGCAAATAAATGCGACAAACTTGAACCCAAAGGACCAAAGGTCAAATAAAATATAAGAGCCATGATTACAAAAAATGACGGCATTGCACTATATTTGCCGGTTAAAATTTTATCTATTTTAACAGACACCCTGTGCACCAATGTTTCTTGAGCTTTAAAAACATATTTATCACACAAATCTTCAATAAAATTAAACCTCATATCAACCAATGAAGCATACTTATCCAGCTTTGTATTTTCTTCCATTTCTTCTATGATATGATTACAAGTTTGAATTTCATTTTCATTTAAATCCAGCTCTTTTGTAATTAATTCATCCCCTTCAATTAATTTTGTTGCAGCAAATCTCGTTGGTATATTGATTGCCTTGGCATGGTCTTCAATTAAATGGATAATAGAGTGAATTGCTCTGTGTATCGCGCCTTCTTTCGTGTCATCTTCTTTACAGAAATCAAGCCTTGAAGGTTTTTGTTCATATTGAACCGTATTTATAACATGTTCTAATAGTTCATCTACACCTTGATTTTTTGCAGCGGATATAGGAACAACAGGCACGCCCAAGGCTGCTTCTAGGCCGTTTATATCTATTGCACTGTTACTTTCATTTAACTCATCAATCATATTAAGCGCAATAACCATAGGTAAATTTAATTCAATCAATTGCAGGGTTAAAAGCAAGTTTCTTTCAATATTTGTCGCATCAACAATATTTATTATGCCGTCAGGCTTATCTTTTAATATAAAATTCCTTGTTACAACTTCTTCTTTGCTATATGGAGAAAGAGAATAAATTCCGGGTAAATCGGTAATTGTAATATTTTCGCTGCCCTTAACAATTCCATCCACTCTTTCAACCGTAACTCCGGGAAAATTTCCGACATGCTGGTTTGAGCCTGTAAGCCTGTTAAACAAAGTTGTTTTACCGCAATTTTGATTTCCTATCAAAGCAAGATGTATTTTTGTTTTTTTAATTATTTTATTTTTAAAATTATTCTCAACATTCTCGCCGGTTTTAGGATGGCTTATTTCAATATATTTCTTTTGCTTTAATGGTCTTTTATGAGCGTCATGGATATCTGTTATAACTATTTTTGAAGCATCTTCTTTTCTTAAGGTCAGCTCAAATCCTCTTACCATAAGCTCCATAGGATCACCCATTGGAGCTGTTTTTATATGTGTAATTTCGGTTTTAGGCGTTAAACCCATGTTCAATATGTGTGCTCTTAAAGTTTTATCTTCACATTCAATTGATACAATAATTGCGTCTTTTCCTTTTGGCAGTTTATCCAGAGTTAATTTTTCTTCAGACATTTTTTTCCTTTTTTATTTTTATTCTACCTCATAGCCCTTAAGGAATTCAATACTGCCAAAAAAGTTACGCCGACATCGGCAAATATTGCACCCCACATTGTCATGAGTCCAAAAGTACTCAACAAAAGAAATAAAACCTTAATAAATATTGCAAAAGCTATATTTTGTTTTGCAATAGCCATTATTCTTTTTGATATATTTATTGCTTTTGATATTTTTGTTAAATTATCATCCATGATAACAACATCGCTTGCTTCGATTGCAATATCCGAACCAAACGCACCCATTGAAATGCCTATATCGGCTCTTTTTAATACCGGAGCATCATTAATTCCATCGCCAACAAAAACAGTTGATTGATTTTTTGCTTCATTTTTTATTATATTTTCCAATTTTTCAACTTTATCTTGAGGTAATAATTTTGAATAATAATTAACAACTCCTAATTCATCAGCAATTTTTTTAACTGCATTATTAGAATCGCCGCTCAAAATATATGTGTTTATATTTAATTTTTTTAAATTTTCAACTCCTGTTTTGGTTGTATCTTTTAAAGTGTCAAATAAAACAACATAGCCCAAACATTTAGAATTTTTAGCAAGATATATAACGCTTCCTATTTCATCAACAAAGGGTACATCAATGTTATTTTCTTTTAACAGGTTTAAATTTCCTACTAAAACTTCTTTATTATCAACTGTTGCCTTAATACCTTTGCCTGAAATTTCATTTACATTTTTTAATTCTGATTTTAAATCTTTAAAATCGCAAGCGCTTAAAATTGACAATGCCAAAGGATGGTTTGAACAACTTTCTACTTTACAAATATTTTCTAAAATTTCTTCTTCGGAAATTGAACCATCAAAGCTGACAACCTTTTCAACACTGAAATGTCCCTTGGTCAGAGTTCCTGTTTTATCAAACACTACATTTTTTGTTTTTGATAATACTTCAATATATTTACTTCCTTTAATTAAAATACCTTTCCTTGCGGCAGATCCGATACCTGCAAAGAAGCTCAAAGGAACAGAAATAACAAGAGCGCAAGGACAAGAAATAACAAGGAATACTAGTGCTCTGTTAATCCAAACCGCAAAATCATCACCCAAAACAACAGGAGGAAAAACTGCTAAAAATAAAGCTAAGAAAACTACAATAGGAGTATAAATTCTTGCAAATTTTGTGATGAATTTTTCACTGTTTGTCTTTTTATCACTCGCATGTTCAACAAGCTCAAGTATTTTTGAAATTGTTGAGTCATGATATAACTTTAAAACTTTAATTTTTAAATAACCGTCTTTTACAATACAACCGCTCAGCGCTTCTTTTCCTTCTTCTAAAGCTAAAGGCATAGATTCACCGGTTAAAGCAGATGTATCAATATTTGCTTTTCCTTCAACAACAACCCCGTCAAGAGGAATTTTTTCTCCGGTTTTTACAACAATAATGTCATCTATATTTACCTCGTCAGGATTTTTTTTAACTGTTTTAACTCCATCAAAAACATTTGCATATTGAGGGTTTATATCCATTAATTTTGAAATTGAATTTTTAGACTTATCAACGGCTTTATCTTGAAGAGCTTCGCCAATCTTATATAAAAGCATTACAGCAACAGCTTCAGGATATTCTTTAATTAAAATTGCGCCAATAGTAGCAACAGACATTAAAAAGTTCTCATCAAAAAAATCACCCTTTAAAATATTTTTTAAAGCAGTAAATAAAACATCATAGCCCGCCCAAAGATATGCAAAGATATACAACAACAATGAAACATAAAAAGGTAAATCAAACAACATTGCTACAGATAACATCAAAGCAGGGAAAATAATGTTAACCCAAGGGAAAGATTTTTCTTCGTTATGCACTTTACAAGAACAACTGTGAGAATGAGAACACATATATAACTCCTTTGATTGAATAATTGTTCAACTGTTATATTAATATTATAGTTGAGCAACTGTTCAATTGTCAAGATATTACCAAGAAATATTTTACAAAATTTAATAATAGTTGAATAACTGTTCAATTGTTTATATAATATAGACAAAGGAGAACTCATGCAA
This sequence comes from Candidatus Gastranaerophilales bacterium, assembly GCA_944326675.1. Classification (GTDB taxonomy): domain Bacteria; phylum Cyanobacteriota; class Vampirovibrionia; order Gastranaerophilales; family Gastranaerophilaceae; genus RUG14156. The sequence continues at coordinate 56,629 of CALVET010000079.1, read as the reverse complement.
ATTAAAAAAACTGACTGCACACCCACAAATCTTGATTTAGTAAATAAAATAATCCCTAAAATGCCTGATACTAAAATTTTATATGAACTTTCGGATTTTTTCAAAGTGATGGGAGATAGCACCAGAATTCAATTATTATGGGCATTAGATGTAAATCAAATGTGCGTTAGTGATTTAGCTGTACTTCTTAATATGACAAAATCAGCAGTTTCACACCAATTAAAAATTTTAAGAACAGCAAAACTTGTTAAAGCATCAAAACAAGGAAAAAATGTATATTACTCATTAGATGATGACCATGTTAAAACCATTCTTGAAAAAGCCCTTGATCACACTAATGAATAATCTTAGGGTTATTTTAGCCATATTTTGTGGCATTAAAAATATATGAAAAAATATGCAATAAACATATTTTTTATAGTGTTGATGGTGAATATTCAAACAGCAAATGCTGTTTTTTACGAATGCACATATAAAAATGATAACGGAGTTCAAGTAGTATCATCTTTTAACCCTTATCAATTCACCAGAAGCGACTACAATAAACTTGCAATGGCGCTAAAAAGCGGGGATTGCAAGGAGTTAATTATTAAAAAATATATAATAGACGCAACAAGCTGCAACATACAATTTTATAAATATAACGGTCAAATAGCCAATTTATCTTGCAGGGATAATAAACCCGAAGCAATGAAAAAACTAAAGGAAATTGCAAGACAAGAATTCGGCTATTGGAAATAATTTTTACAATCCAACTATTTATTTAATTCATTAGGAATACAATAAATGATTGTTTCGTTGTGATTTATAGAATAATGCCCCAAATAAAAACTGTAATTATCCAATAAATCATATAAATATAAAGGAATATTAACAAAGTCAGCGCTTGAATGATAAATTGAAATAGCCATCTGAGGCCTGTCATTTAAAATTAAATTTTTAGCGCCTTTAAGAGCGTTTAATTCTGAGCCTTCAATATCCATCTTAATAAAATCAACTTTTTGAACATTGAGCATATTTTTTGCTTCATCAAGAGCAATTGTTTCAACATTCATTATTTGAGAGCTTTTAACAACAGCTAGACTTTCAGCCCTTGAGGCAGGACCTGAAAGACAAAAACTTAAATTTTCCTTTTTATCCCAAACTGCATAAGGGACAATCTGAACTTTGTTTGAATTTTGAATGGCAAAATCTAGTAAATCACTTCTAAATTCACTGTAAAAAGGCTCAAAAGCATATTCTTTTTCAAGATTAGGAAAATTTTTAATAAAGTTAAGAGCATTTACTCCGTTAAAAAATCCACAATCAAACATTATTCTAATGGAATCTTTATTGATATATTCATGATATTGTTTATTATAATTTCTTCCTTGAAGCCCTGCTTTAATATTATGATTTTTTAAAACATACTTTTGAACATTTTTGAAATCATTATTGATTTTTGCTTGCCACAATAATTCATATAATTTCTTTGATTTTTTATCAGAAAAAATATTTTTTGCCTTTTCGTACTTTTCTTTATAAGGAAGATTTCTTATTTTAAATTCAAGCTCACGAGGAATTATTAAATAAGGAATATTATAATAATTCAACAGCGCGACAACAAAAAATACATCACTCCAAACAGAAATAATTATTAAATCAATATCATCTTTTAAGTTAGGTAATTTTTCAGGATGATAAATAGGTACATTGATTTTTTCATCTTGATTTTTTTTCAAATCTAAGAAAAATTCAACCGATACATCTTTTAAATTTTCTTTAATTGCATTTTCAATCGCAATTCCGCATGTACCCGCTCCATAAATTGCTATTTTTTTAGCATTTTTTGGAATTTTTTTAAATAAATTTTTATAAATCATCTATCCCCCAGATACTAAAAAACACCTTAACGGTGTTTTTTAATAATATGGCGGGAACGACGGGGCTCGAACCCGCGACCTCTTGCGTGACAGGCAAGCGCTCTAACCAAACTGAGCTACGCTCCCATCCATATTAAATTTTCATTTTTATTAATCCTAAACAGTTTTAGAATTATATTACTGTGCGTAAACGCTTACTTGTTTTCTTGTTCTTCTGTAAGGTTCAAATTTAACTACACCATCCACAAGTGCAAACAATGTGTTATCTTTACCCATACCAACATTGTTTCCCGGGTGGATTTTTGTACCACGTTGTCTTACAATTATATTTCCTGCAACAACTTGTTCATTAGCGTATTTTTTAACGCCTAATCTCTTACTTTCGCTGTCGCGTCTGTTCTTTGATGAACCTTCACCCTTCTTATGTGCCTTTTTTATTCTTCTCCTGTTGTTTCTTCACTTTTTGAAGCTTTTGAAGCTTTTGTATTGATTTTGTTAATCATTACTCTAGTGAATTGTTGTCTGTGACCTTGTTTAACTCTAGTGCCCTTTTTAGGACGTTGTTTGTAAACAATTACTTTTTTAGCCTTGTCATTTTTAACAACGGTACCGTCAACAGTAGCAGAAGCTACATAGGGTCTTCCAACTTTTGATTTTTTCCCGTTTACTAACATAACGATTTTATCAAAAGTAACTTTATCATCGGCTTGAGCATCTAATAACTCAATGTCAACATATTTGCCTTCTTCAAGCTTATATTGCTTTCCGCCTGTTTCAACTATTGCGTACATTGCGTATCCTTTCTTTTAAGGGATCGTAGCTTAGATTAGTTACTTCTAGCATTTAGACACGACCAACCTATCTGCATTAAATAATATATCTGAGACAAAATTTTATGTCAAGTAAGTATTTACAAAACTTATTTAATTAGTTCAAGCATCTCTCTGATTGCTGTTTTTAAGCCCACAAAAATGCTTCTTGATATAATACTGTGTCCTATATTTAGCTCGCAAAGCCCGTCTATTTTTTTCATCAAATAAACGTTTTGATAATTTAAACCATGACCTGCGTTAACTTTTAAACCCAAATCTTGTGCATATTTTGCAGTTTGAATAAGTTTATTAAATTCATTTTGATAATCATTATTTTCAAAAGCTTGAGAAAACGCACCGGTGTGCATTTCTATATAATCAGCACCGCAATATTTAGCCGCGTCTGCCTGAGCTAAATCAGCATCAACAAAAAGACTAACCAGAATCCCTTTATCTTTTAAAGGCTTGATAAATTCTTTTAAATATTCTTTTTGCCCACATGCATCTAAACCGCCTTCGGTTGTGACCTCTTGCCTTCTTTCGGGAACAAGACAAACACTATAAGGTAGTACATCAAGAGCGATTTTTTGAATTTCAGCTACTGCAGCCATTTCAAGATTTATTTTAGCCCCCAAGGCTTTAACATCATATAAATCCTTATCTTTAATATGACGCCTGTCTTCTCTTAAATGCATTGTTAAAGCTAAAATATCTTCTCTTAAGGCAATTTTTGCTGCTTCAACAAGGTCAGGTTCCAGACCCCCTCTGGCATTTCTTAGCGTTGCAATATGATCTATGTTAACTCCTAATTTCATAATCAAATCTTACTACAAGATATTTTTTGTAGCACTAAAAATTTACAAAATTTACAATAAAATATCAATTTTTTTTATTTGTATTATAATCTACATGTGTGGCAGATATATTAGGATTATCAAACTTTGATTTGTCCAAAATGTAAGACAAAAGTCTCAAAAGACGATGCAATTTGTCCTTCATGCAAATTAAGATTAATTTTTAAATGCCCAAGATGTGGTTCCCCGACACGCCTTGGCTCTGTCAGCTGCAAAAAATGCGGCTATACTTTCGTTAAATTCTGCCCAAAATGCCATAGCGCAAATTATGCCACAAGCTCCGTATGCAGAAAATGCGGAACCGAATTTGACAAAGATAAAATTCCGCAAAAAAAACAAATAGAACAAGCAAAGCCACAGCAAATTGAAAAAATTCCACACAAAAAGATTGAAATTAACTCACAAGAAAATGCTCAAATTACAAGTGTAGAAGTTGATGATAAAATATCCAACAAGGAAAAGCCTTTGTTATTCTACATTAATTTTATCAATTTAGAGCGTACTTTTGAAAAATACAACGAAGAAGAATTTAAACAAAAAGTTATTCAAAACATCAAAACAACAGTAAAAATTGTATTTGATAAAGAGTGCGAATTTGTTAATCAAAGCACTGTTATGTTCTATTTTCCTTATACAAAACAGATGAAAATTCTGGATAAAATTAATCAATTTGAGGCTGAATTTGTAAAATTTAACAACATTCTTGAAAAAACGCTCGATGCCGGTCTTTCATATAAATTTGCAATTTCAACAATAGACGAAGCACAAAATAACAAAGAAATTAAACAACTAAAATTAGGCTCAGATAAAGATGTTATTGTTTCAAGCGGAGTATACCCAAAATTAAATAATGAATTATCCTTAATTAAAATTTCAACAGATTCTTATAAACTTGTTTTCTTAGAACAAAAACCTGTTTTTGAAGAAACAAAAGATGAAAAATACGATAAAGCCCTCGAAATTATTTTAAATAATTTATCAGAAAACAATTCTCCGATAAGAGCAATTTCAATAAACGCTCCAAGGGGCGCCGGAAAAACTCATCTTTTAAATGACCTATACTACAGAGTTTCAAAAGCAGGCATGAAAGACACAATAGTTTTTTATGCACAGTGTTGTGCTCTTACTCAAATAAGCTCCTATGGCTTAATTCAAAGCTTTTTTATCAGCCTATTTGAATGTCCGAATGTATTAAAAAATGAATTCAATATTAAATCTTTTGAAAAAACTGTATTAGAAAAACTGCAGCTGGATAAAATAGATCCTGAAAATTTAGAAACGCTTGCAAATTTAATATATCCTCTAAAAAAAGATTATTTTGAAAACATCTTAATAAATAAAGAAATTACATTTAAATATTTAAAAGACATTTTTGAACACATAAAACAAAAAAGAAATGTAATTTTTATAATAGATGACTTTGATTTAATAGATGAATCATCCTACGGATTTTTGAAATATCTTGTAGAAAACGACTATTTTGCGCATGACGCAAAAATGATTTTAGGATACAAAAACGAACACTCAATAGCAATTTATTTCCAAACAAATAAATTAAATAACAACAATTGCTTAAATATTTCATTAAGAAAATTAAACACGTCAGAAAGCAAAATCTTCATCAAAAAAGTTCTGGGGCAAAATTGCGAAATGCCAAACGAGATTTTATCTCAAATTGCATACAATACCCAAGGCAATATTGCCTATATAGAACAAATTTTGCAATACATGTTTGAAAGAAAAATTTTAACGATTAAAGATAAAGTTGTTAAATTTAACAGAGAATTTGAAAATTGTGAAATCCCATCTACTCTTGAACAATGCTTGTTTGAAAGATTAGACTTCTTAAAACAACATTTTTGTGCAGAATATAAATTTTTAAACATTGCCTCTTTGTTGGGTGATAAACTTGACTATAAACTTCTTTCTTCAGTATTCCAGCTGAATGAAGATGACTTTTTTGATATCGTAACAAGGCTTGAAAAAAGAGGTTATCTGAAGCGCAAAATTGACGATATTTACGGCTTTAAAAATTCTCTAACATGGTCATATTGCTATATTAGAGCAAAAGAAGAAGATTCAATCAAAGACCATGCCAGAAAACTTTTAACGGAATTAAACGACAAAACTATCTCCACACCTTTAATTTGTCCGATTTTAGCTCAAATTATAGGCGATAAACAACTTGCTTTTGTGCTTTGGACAAAAAATCTGCAATACGCTAACTATATTGGCGATGTAAACATTTATGCCATGGCGCAAAAACAAAGTCTGATTTTACTTGAAAACGTCAAACTTGATAACTTTGAATACACCAAAAATAACATTTGCGAAAGACTCGGAAAACTAATCTATACAAAAAATCCTCAAGAAGCAAAAGATTATCTTTCAAATGTTATAGTTGCAGCGCAAAAATTAAATGATGTAAATAAAATAATTGATTTATCGGGCTACTTGGTAAAAAGCGCATATTTAACCCAAGATTACACTGCTGTTGTTGAAGTTGTGGATAATGTTTCAAAATATTTTGATAAAAAAGATAAATCCGAAAAAAGAGCAACTGTTGAACTTCAAAATGCGCTAATTAAAACAAGAAAGCTTGAAGCTCTCTTGCAGCTCGGCTCTTGGGAAGAAATAGCAAGTCTTGTAAATTCTGAAATCAACCCTGTTTTACAAAAACATTTAAATTTCTTCTCAAAAAACAAATGGATTACCCAGCAAGAAATATTCTTCACTTGGATTGAAGCAAATATTATATTGGCTCAAAGCTATTGTCAGCAAGGTTCACCTCTGGCTTTTGAATTAATAACCGAAATTAACAAAGTTCTTCAAAAAGAAAAAGGTGCAAAAGTTGAAGCATTAAAGGTCAGACTTGAGTTTTCGGAAGCCATGGCAAACACATCAAGAGGCTATTTTGATGAATCCGATTTAATCTTGCAGGAAATTCTTAAAGATTATTCATATATAATTGATAGCCCCCATTTTGTATGCAAATGGAATATTTTATCTTTAATAAACAAAATATTCAAAATGGATTTTGAAACTATAAAAGATGAACTTTTTGAAGCAACAACATACGCCAACAACTGTAGCGATGAAGTTGCAAAAAACATCTTAAAAACACTTTTAGCTTATGTATTATTGGAAGAAAAATCATATTTGAAAGCAATTGAAATAGCCACAACTCAAATGCAGTATTTTTCAAGCAAAAAAATAGCCTTTGGTGCGCTTTTAGCTTGGTATATAAGTGCTGCCGCAACTGCCAACAATAAAGCAGATATGTATTGTATTGAAATTTGCGAAAAAGCCGTTAAAATATGCGAAAACGCACAAAACAACAACTCTTTCTTTAAAATATTATTCCAAGAGCTTTTAGCAAAAGCATATCTAAAATTAAATGACAAAGAAAATGCTAAAATGTATTGCGATTTAGCACTTCAAAGCGCCTATACAAATGAATTAATTTATTTACAAGTAAGACTAAATGAGCTGAAAGCAAATATTGCAAGAGAATGTCTTAACCAACAACCAGACAACAAAAAATACGAATATGCACAAAATGTTTTAAAAATGTATAATAGAACTATAGACATAGCTCTAAATCTAAATCTCAAAAAACATGTTAAAAGAATAGAAAAAGAAATGACATCGTTTAGAGCGCACTGTCAACTAAATCGAATAATAGAGGATAAATAAGGCATTAACCATGACTAACCTAAAATCTCCACAACATCTATATTGTGATACACCTCCAACGATATTAAGAAATAGAGAAGAAAAATTCAGAACCGCAAAAGATAACCCTTTTTGGATGATTATTGCAGATTACGTGTTTAAAAAAATGGTTGAAAAAAGATTTCATTCTCTTATGTATAAAGGATATGAAAATCTTGAAAAAAGAGATAAAACAAAAGCAACCTTGTTTTATACAAACCATAATAATTGGTGGGATGGCATTATCGGTTTCACTGTTGCAAGAAGAATTATGCACGGCAGATTGCGCCTTATGATTGAAGAAATGAACAGATTTCCTCTTTTCCAATATATAGGCTGTTTTCCAATTAATAAAAAATCAGCGCAAGATGCCATAAAATCTCTTAAATATGCTGCAACTACACTTAGCGAACCGGATATAAACTTTTGGCTTTTCCCTCAAGGAATTATCAGACCGCCTCATTATAGACCCGAAGTTTTCCAATCGGGCTTAGCATATTTAGTTCAAAATGCGACCAAACAATTTGGGGGGATTAATCTTTGCCCTGTTAGCGTAAACTATACCTTTTTAAGACAAGATAAACCTGAAGTTGTAGTTGAATACGGACCTGTGAGAACAATTTACGAATTCAAAGAAGACAGAAAAGAATTTTGCCACAAATTAGAGCGAGAATTTGAACAATTATGCGATAATCAACAGGCAAATATCTCCAAAGGTAACTTTGAAGGATACTATTATTTATTTAAACAAAAACTGAGCTGGTGGCGCGATATTGAGCGCAGACTTAAAAATATCGGAATGAAAGACAGTAACAAACAATAATGAAAAAATATAATATAGGAATTGATTTAGGAGGCACAAAGGTGCTTTGTGCCTTAGTCGAGATAACAACAAAAAAAGTACTTTTTATGGTTAAGAAAAAAACCAAAAAAGAAAAAGGAAATGAAAAAGTATTTTCTAAGCTAATTGAAGCCATAGATGAACTTCTTGAAATTTCAAAAGTCAACAAAGATGAAATATCTTCAATAGGAATAGCCGTAGCAGGACAAGTAAACAGAAAAGAAGGAATACTTATTAACGCTTGCAATTTGCAGTGCAAAAATTTAGACCTTAAAAAACAAATTGAAGATAAATATAACATTAAAACATATATTGCAAACGATGTTGAAGCTGCAACAATTGCAGAGCTTCTTATGGGGGCAGCTAAAGATTACAAAAATGTACTTTGCGTATTTGTAGGAACAGGAATAGGCTCTTGCTTGGTTGTAGACGGCAAAATATATCACGGCGCAACAGGTTCAGCAGGCGAATTAGGTCACGTAATAGTCGATTTAAACGGCAGAAGCTGCAATTGCGGAGCGGTAGGCTGCCTTGAAGCTTATGCATCAAGAAGCGCGATTGAATCAAGAATACAAGGTGCCGTAAAAAAAGGAAGAAATTCAATTATAACCGAGTTGACAGATACTCAAAACATTTCAACAAAGCACATTAAAAAATCTCTTGATGCCCATGATGAAGTTGTAAGCCAATATGTAAACGAAGCAATAGAATATCTTTCAGGCGGTTTAGCCAGTGCAATTAATTTTTTCAATCCCGAGCTCATTGTATTAGGGGGCGGACTTATCCAAGGAATTAACGATATATATTTAAAAACCATTCGTCTAACAAAAAACAAAGCCCTAAGCGTAGCATCAAATAAAACAGAATTTAAAAAAGCAGAGCTTGAAGACTTCTCGGGAATAATTGGAGCAAGTTTAATTGAAGAATACAGATTATGTCTGAAGTAAACAATTTTAAAAACATAAACCTTGATTGCTTAAATTCTTTTCTAAAATCGAACAGAAAAGAAAGACTCGTTTTAAACGGAATAATTGCACCTTTTAACATATTCACCATTAATTCAATATTAAAAAACAAGAAAAAAGTAATTTATATAACTCAAGATGAACAAACAGCACTCAAAATTCAAAAAGATTTATCCACTCTTTTAAATATCGAAAGTAAAGTTTTCCCTTCTCAAGATATCAGCTTTTATACAGAGCTTGAAAAAAACTACTATATATATCAAGAGCAATTAAACACAATCCTTGCTCAACCTGATGTTATTTTAATGAGCACCAAAGCACTATTTGAAAGATTTGCGCCAAAAGAATTTTATATAGATAATGCCGTTAATTTTAAAAAAGATGACACAATTGATTATTCAAAAATTGCTGAAAAACTTATTTCTTATGGCTATAAAAGAACAACAAATGTTTCCGATATCGGTGAATTTGCCCTAAGAGGAGATATTTTAGATATTTATTCTTTGGATAATAATCCGATAAGAATTGAATTTTTTGCAGATACAATTGAAGATATAAGATATTTTAACCCCAATACTCAAAAAAGCTTTAAAAGCATAGAAAATGCAACAATTTATCCATTATATAAATTTATTTTAGACGAAGAAAAAAAAGAAAAATTTAAAAACGAAATAAAAAATATTAAATCCGATGACGAATTTATTAATAAAATCAAAAGCGAATTAATGGAAAAAATTGAAGAAATAGGTTATTTTGAAGGTATAGAATATTATATTAACTATATTTCAGATAAAACTTCCGCCGTTTTAGATTTTTTTGATGATTATGTTTTAGTTTTCAATGAAACAAGTCAAATTTTATCTAAATATAAAAATATAGATGAAAACTACAATCAAAGCTACATTGATTCAATTAATTCAAAACTAAATCTTCCTCTATCCAAATTAAACCACACAAATGAAGATGAATTTTTAAAACAAATCAAAAAATTTAAAAATATAGGTCTTGATAATTTCTTATCTGATGATTGGGATAAAATAATAGAATTTGACTTAAGCCTGCCGCCAATTTTATCAACCAATATTTCAGACATTTCAAAATTCATTAAAAAACATCTTAATGACGGTTTTAAAATTTATATCTGCACAAATTTTCCAAGCAGATTAAAAAATATTTTTGATGAACTTGAAATTTTTTCAAATGATATTTTCTATTATCCTGATATAACTTCAGGCGGTGCAATTTCACAAGATGAAAAAATATCGCATGATAAGATTTTATTTTTATCCGACAAAGAGCTTTTTAACAAACATAATAGAGATATAACCACAAAAAAATACTACTCAAACAAACAAACCCAAGATTTTATCGATTCAATAAACGATATAAAAATCGGCGAATATGTTGTTCATTATGTCCATGGCATTGGCATTTATAATGGAATAGTTAAACAAACAATAGATGACAATCAAAAAGATTATCTTGAAATACAATTTCAAGGCTCAGACAAACTTTTCATGCCCGCAGAACAAATAAATTTATTATCAAGATATAGAGGGGTTTCATCTCAAAAACCAAAATTATCCAAAATGGGCGGTGCTTCTTGGGAAAACACCAAAACAAAAGCCAAAAAAGAAGTTGAGCTAATTGCTTATGATTTATTGGATTTATATGCAAAAAGAAAAATGGCAAAAGGTATAGAATTTGAGCCTGATACAAATTGGCAATATGAAATGGAAGAAAATTTTGAATACACTGAAACCCCTGATCAAATGAAAGCTATAATTGAAACCAAAAAAGACATGGAAGACACAAAACCCATGGATAGATTGATTTGCGCTGACGTTGGTTTCGGTAAAACAGAAATTGCCATAAGAGCCATGTTTAAAGCAATTATGTCAGGTTATCAAACAGCGCTTATTGCTCCTACAACAATTCTTACCATGCAGCACTTTGAAACAATCAGAGAAAGATTTGAGCCGTTTGATGTAAAAATCAAAGTATTAAACAGATTTTGTTCAAAAAAAGAACAAAATGAAATAGTTAAAGAAATAAATGAAGGAAAAATCGACGCCGTAATAGGGACCCACAGACTCTTATCAAATGATATTAACTTTAAAAAACTCGGGCTTTTGGTTATAGATGAAGAACATAAGTTTGGTGTAAGACATAAAGAAAAACTCAAAAAATTCAAAGAAAATATTGATGTATTAACGCTAAGCGCTACTCCTATCCCAAGAACGCTAAACATGGCGCTATCAGGGTTAAAAGATTTATCTGTTATAAATACACCTCCAAAAAACAGACTCCCCATTAAAACCTATGTAGGAGAATATAGCGAAAACTATGTTAAAAACGCAATAAACCAAGAAATACAAAGAGATGGTCAAGTTTTTTATCTTTATAACAGAGTGGAAACAATAAATAAATTTAGCGAAAAACTCCAATCTATTGTCCCTAATGCCAGAATTGCCGTGGCTCACGGGCAAATGAACGAAAAAGAATTGGAAGATATTATATGCAGATTTGAACAAAAAGAATTTGATATTTTATTGTCAACAACAATTATTGAATCAGGTCTTGATATTCCAAACGCAAACACAATGATAATCCACGACGCCGATAAATTCGGCTTAGCTCAATTGTATCAATTAAGAGGCAGGGTAGGACGTTCAGACAGACAGGCATATTGTTTTTGTTTTTATAAAAAATCAAAAGAATTAAACGAACAAGCTAAAAAACGTCTTGAATCAATAAAGGATTTCACAAGTCTTGGAAGCGGATATCAAATTGCTCTAAGAGATATTGAAATAAGAGGAATAGGAAATATTTTAGGCACCCATCAACACGGTCAAATGGTAAATGTCGGATTTGATACATATTGCAACTTGCTATCAGAATGTATAGAAGATATCAAGCAAAAACAAAATAAAAACCCCTATGAAAAACAAGAGCCCAAAAAAGAGCCTGCAATCATTGATATTAATGCCGATGCATATATTCCTGATGATTGGGCACAAACTTATGAACAAAAAATCCTTGAATACAAAAGATTATCCGATGTTACATCTGTTTCAGAGCTTGAAGACATGAAGCTTAATTTTAAAGACAGATTTTCTAATATACCGGAATGTGTTGAAAATATTATAAAACTTGTTAAACTAAGAATACTTGCAACACAAGCCAATATAAGCGCGGTTCGCCAAGCGGGAAATTATATAAGAATTAATATGCCATATACGCTACAGGAATGGAACATATTAAAATCTAAAATAGATTCAAAATATACAAGATATTTCAACTTTTCTCAACCGCCCAAAAACCTTAACAAAACAAAGGGAATACTTCTTATGAATAAACGTGAAGATAATTTTGATGAAATATTTAACAAATTATCGGATTTGTTTTATTATATATCTGAGGTAATTTTAAATTTTAAAGCAAACAATTAACTTTTTATATAGGAGGAAAAAATGAAGTTTACAAAATTAGCTATTACTCTTTTGTGTTCGGCTATGTTATTTTGCGCTTGTACAAAAAGCACTGACGTGGTTTTAAAAATCAACGGCAAAGAAATAACAAGAGCACAATACTATGAAGATTTCAATAAAATCAAAGAAATACAGTTAAAAAACGCTCCTAAAGAAGTTAAAAAAGATGACAGCTACGCTGTTTTATCATTAAAAGACAGATACACAAATGACTTAATTATAAGAGAATTATTGTCTCAAGAATTTGACAAAAGAAAAATCCAAGTAACAGATGCAGAAATTGAAGCAAAGAAAAAACAAATTATTGCCCAAATCGGTTCTGAAGAACAATTTAAAAATATTCTAAAAGAAAATAATATCTCTGATGAACGCCTAAAAAGCGATATGGCTAACGAAGTAAAAATAGATAAATTAGTTGATTCTATCACTACAAACAAAATAACAGATGCTGACGTTAAAAAATTCTACAACCAAAATAAAGAACAATTTACACTGCCTGAAAGAGTTAAATTTTCACAAATCTTCATTTCATATAATGAAAATGACATTAAAAGAAAAATAACAGAAGCAGATAAAGAAGCGCAATTATCAAGTGCAAATATTGATGAAAAAGTAAAAGAAGAAATGGCAAAACAAGATAAATTAGCAAAAGAAGTTCACGCGAAAGCAGTAAAAAATCCTACAGGTTTTGCAAAACTTGCAAGCGAATATTCACAAGATAAAAACAGCGCCAAAAACGGCGGTGATATGGGTTATATAACAAAAGGAACTCTTGACAAAGAACTTGAAAATGCAGTATTTGCACAAAAAGTCGGTGTTGTAAGTCCTCTTATTAAAACAAATGACGGCTATCACATTGTAATGGTTAAAGATAAAGCTGCAAAAGGCGTACAACCATTATCAAGCGTTAGCGCCGATGTTAAAGCATTTTTAACAAGACAAAATAAATTCCAAACATTCCAAAAATTTATTGACGGACTAAAACAAAATGCAACAATTGAATATGTAGACAGTTCAATGAATCCTGAAAACCTTAAAAAAGAAATTGATGAAGCATTGGCAAAACAAATTGAACAACAACAAAAAGAAAATGCACCAAAGAAAAAACCGGAAGGTTTAAACAAAATTAAAAAAGAAGAAAAGGCAAAATAAAAATATAAGCCGCCTTTTATGGCGGCTTTTTTAAAGGAAAAATAATGGGACAAATAATAAACAGAAAAGATTTAATTTCAACGGTTGAAAAGCTAAAAAAAGAAAATAAAAAAATAGTTTTTACAAACGGATGTTTTGATATTTTACACATAGGACATGTAAGATATCTTAAAAAAAGCGCAAGCTATGGAGATATTTTAATAATAGGACTAAATTCAGATAGCTCCGTTAAAAAATTAAAAGGAGAATCCCGCCCTATAAACAACGAACAAGATAGAGCCGAGCTTTTATCCGAACTTGGTTTTGTTGATTATGTTGTAATTTTTAGCGAAGATACACCGGAAAAACTTTTAGACGAAATTAAACCGGATATTTACACAAAAGGAGCAGATTACACTCTTGAAACCCTTCCTGAAGCAAAAACCGTTCTAAAAAACAACGGAAAAGTTGAATTTATAAACCTTGTAGAAGGCAAATCTACAACAAACGTTATTAAAAAAATTGAAAACAAGTAAAAGTTTTATTAAAAAAATAGCAATTTTTCTTTTGTTGTTATAGAATAGTTTTAAAAGACTAGTTTTATGAGGGAGTGCCAAAATGGGTGAAAGAAAGTTTAGCTTAGAAGAATTAGCTCAACTGACAGGCGGTATTTTAACAAAAACGGAAGACATTACCATAGACAAAGTTGCACCGCCAAAGTTAGCAGACGAAACAACATTAGCTCTTGCAATGAATGAAGATGAAATTGAAAACATAGCTCAATCAAAAGCAAAAGCTGTATTGGTTCCGCTGGGGGTTAATCTTGAAGGCATTTCAACCATTGAAGTAGAACGCCCCAGACTTGCATTTATGAAATTATTAAATGCTTTTTATGTTGGACCGGAAACACCAAGAGAAATTCATCCGAGCGCAGTTATTGATGAGACAGCCAAAATAGGTAAAAATGTCTCAATTGGCGCAAATGTTGTTATTTCAAAAGATGCGGTTATCGGAGATAATACAGCTCTTATGCCAAACGTATACATTGGAAAAGGCGCTGTTATTGGCTCTGACTGCTTATTCTACCCGTCAGTTAATGTAGGCGACAGAGTAAAAGTAGGCTCTCGCTGCATTTTACACCATGGGGTCAGCTTGGGTGCAGACGGATTTTCTTTTGTAACAGAGGCACCAAGCAACATTGAACAAGCAAGAGAACAAGGCGCAATAAAAGAAACCAACACAGATGTAAAAGTATTCAAAATCCCATCTTTAGGTTCTGTTGAAATCGGAGATGACGTTGAAATCGGTGCAAATACAACAATAGACAGAGGAACTATTGAAAATACAACAATAGGTTCACAGACAAAAATTGATAACCTTGTTATGATTGGTCATAACTGCAAAATAGGTAAAGCTTGTACAATTGTTTCTCAAGTCGGAATTGCAGGAAGCTGTACAATTGGAGATAGAGTTGTAATAGCAGGTCAAGTCGGATTGAAAGATCACGTTGAAATCGGAGAAGATTCAATCATACTTGCAAAAGCCGGCGTAACAAAATCTTTCCCGAGAAAATCAGTTATCATGGGTGCTCCTGCGGTATTAAGAAAAGATTTCATCAAGAGATTAAAATATCTTGATGAAGCAGAAGTAATGGTACAAAAATATAAAAAATATCAACATTTACTAGAGGATTATGAGAAATTTTTAAATGAAGACGCTAAAATCTAATTTAACATTAAACGGTGCGGGGTTAATGTTTGCAGCCCCTGTTGAGCTTACAATTAAGCCTTCAGAAGAAAAAGGAATTCGCTTCCATATAAATAATTCAACAATTGAAGCTAAAGTTGAAAATGTTGTTTCCACTGAGCATTGCACAATTTTGGCAGATGTTGAAAACAAAGCGCAAAATAAAATTGCCCTTATAGAACATTTTATGGCAGCATGTGCAATTTGCGAAATTGACGCATTGGATGTTTATTTCAATTCCCAAGGTTTTGAAATGCCGATTTTTGACGGCAGCTCCAAAAAATGGGTTGAAGAATTTAATAAAATCGGTTATACGGGTGAAAACGAACCGGTTGAACCCTTGAAAGATACAATTGTTTTTCAAAATAAAAACTCAACAATTTTAGTAACTCCGTCAAACGAAGCTAAAACAAGCATTACATACTTGGTAAACTTTAACCACCCCGACCTTAACAACAGATGGGTTGGTCTTGACACAGACAAAAATCTAAACGAAATTATTGAAGCAAGAACTTTTGGCTATTTAAAAGACCTTGAAAAATTTCAAGCCGCAGGATATTCAAAAGGGGTAACAATAGAAAACACAGTCGGCTTAATTGATGACGGCACTTATACAGTACCCTTAAGAAGCCCTTATGAACCTGCTAAACACAAAATCCTTGATATAATCGGCGATTTTTACTTAACAGGTTTCAACCCTCTAAAATTAAAAGCAAATATAATAGCTAAAGAAGCAGGTCATGGTTATCATTGCCAAACTGCCAAAATCTTAAAAGAAAAATTAACAAAACAGAAATAAGAGGAGATAAAATGGATTCAACAGTAACGCCAATTTCGCTAGATTACAGTGAAATACTTGAAATGCTACCGCACAGATATCCTTTTTTATTGGTGGACAGAATAACAGAATGTGTCCCCGGAGAATACTCAAAAGGGTATAAAAATGTAACTTTTAATGAGCCTTTTTTCCAAGGACACTTTCCAAACAACCCAATTATGCCGGGGGTATTACAAATTGAAGCACTGGCTCAAACTTCAGCTCCGATTTTAATGACTATGGATAAATACAAAGGCAAATTAACACTTTTTGCAGGTGTTGAAAATGCAAAATTCAAAAACATAGTTCGTCCCGGAGACAAACTTGAAATGGAGACAGAATGCTTAAAGGTTAAAGGACCGATTGCAAAATGCTTAGGCCGTTCATACGTTGACGGAAAACTTTGCACGGAAGCCGTACTTACAGTAGCATTAAAATAAGGAATAAGGGAAAAGAAAAATGACAACAAACAAAATTCATCCGACAGCCATAATCCACGAAAGTGCTAAAATAGCACCGGATGTTGAAATAGGAGCTTATGCGATTATAGGAGAAGATACAGTTATTAAAGAAGGTTGTAAAATCGGAGAAAGTGCAAACATACAATTTGCACACATAGGCAAAAATACAAGAATTTCTCCTTTTGCTTCAATTGGCGGAGAACCTCAAGATTTAGGCTATAAAGGTGAAAAAACAGGAGTTGTCATTGGTGAAAATTGCTGGATTAGAGAATTTGCTACAATAAATAGAGCCTCAGGCGAAAACACTAACACAATTGTCGGCAATAATTGCATGTTAATGGCTTATTCCCATGTTGCTCATAACTGCGTTTTAAAAGATAACGTTATTATGGCAAATGCTGCAACAATAGGCGGTCATTGCCATGTTGGCTTTGGTGCTTTTTTAGGCGGAATGAGCGTATTTCATCAAAACCTTAGAATTGGCGATATGGCAATCATATCAGGTGCTTCAGCTGCAAGATTGGATATTATACCATATTGCAAAGCAGAAGGCATTCCTTGTCTGCCCATAGGTTTAAATGCTATCGGTTTAAGAAGAAAAGGCGTAGATAAAGAATCAAGAGATGCAATCCACAAAGCAATAAGAATTTTAAGAAATGAACAATATAACACAACTCAAGCCCTTGAATTAATTGAAAAAGAATTTAAAGGCAATAAATATGTTGATAATTTAGTTGATTTTGTAAGAACGTCAAAAAGAGGCTGCACATTAAGATATAAAGCTGCTTACCATGGCGTTATGGAAGAAGACAACGGAGAAAATTAATGTATAATCCAATCATCAATAAATATGCAGATGTACTTGTAAATTATTCAACTAAGGTTGCTAAAGGCGACTTGGTCATAATTTATGCCAGAGGATATGAAGCGCAGCCTTTAGTTAAAGAAATTTATAAGTTATGCTTAATAAACGGAGCAAACCCAATTGTAAGAACTTCAATGGATGAATTGGCTGAAACATTTATTAAATATGCATCTTATGAACAATTGGAATATATTGATGAAATGTCTAAAATAGAGGTTGAAAAAGCCGATGTTATGATATTCATAGGAGCGCCTTCAAACGTTAAAAACATGTCAAACGCAGACTCAGACAAGCTTGCTAAACGCTCTAAAGCTTCAAGACCAATATTGGCTAAAAGACTGGAACGCTCAGCTCGTGGTGATATGCGCTGGGTCATAGCTGATTATCCTACAAACGCTTTAGCACAAGAAGCCTCTATGAGCCTTGAAGAGTATTCTGAATTTTTAATAAGCTCATGCTATCTTGATTTGGATAATCCTACTCAAAAATGGATTGAAATAGAAAAAGAACAAAAAAGAATAGCAGATATTTTAAACAAAACTTCAAAACTAAGAATTAAAGGCGACAAAACAGATATAACATTTTCAACAGAAAATAGAACTTGGGTTCCTTGCTCAGGGAATATGAATTTTCCTGACGGGGAAATTTTTACATCCCCTGTTGAAAACAGTGCAAACGGAACAATCTATTTTGATTTTCCTCAAAACTACCATGGCTCAACAGCTAAAGAAGTATATTTAACACTTAAAGACGGAAAAGTAGTTGAAGCCCATGCACAAATCGGAGATGATTTTCTTCAAAGCATGCTAAATATGGACGAAGGTTCTCGCTTTGTAGGTGAAATTGCAATCGGAACAAACGAAAGAATTCAAAATGTTACAGGCAACATCCTGTTTGACGAAAAAATAGGCGGCTCAATCCACATGGCGCTCGGTTCAAGCTATCCTGAAGCAGGCGGCAAAAATCAGTCAGGCTTGCATTGGGATATGATTAAAAATATGAAAAACAATGGCGAAATATATGCAGACGACAAACTAATATACAAAGACGGTAAATTCATAATATAAAATGGATGAAAAAATAAAAACAATTGCTCTGCCAATTGAAGAAAAACTCAACATATTTGAAAAAAAGCTAAATGATATTATAAAAGAAAATCCAACACCTTTTTCAAATCATTTATACAATTTTATATTTTTAAACGCCAAAAGACTTCGAGCTGTTTTTGTCTTTTTATTTGCCGAAATATTAAACATACAGGATGAAAATGTTATAAATATTGCACTTTTATCGGAGTTAATACATAATGCTTCATTAATCCATGATGATATTATTGATGAATCAAAAAAAAGAAGAGAACTTGAAACTTTTAGCGAAAAATTCAACTCCAAAGTTGCGGTTTTAGAAGGCGATTTGCTTTTAGCTATTGCGCTTGAAATTTTAAGCAAAACAAATTCAAAAATCACAAAAATATACTCTGGAAGAATTAAAAAAACAATCTTGGGTGAAATAAATCAAAACACTACAATCAATTTAGATAATATTGATTTATATATAGAAAAATCTTTTAATAAAACCGGAAATCTTTTTGTTGTTGGTCTGGAGGCGCTTTTTAGCATAAAAGAACAAAATGAAACAATAAAAGAAAATTTGCTTAATTCAATTAAAAACTATTCAATTGCCTTTCAAATTAAAAACGATGTTGCAGATGTAAAATCCAAAAATTTCTATGATGCGAAACAAAAAAACTACACGCTTCCGTTGATTTTATTTGTCATTGAAAATAAAATCAACCCTATGGATTTTGAAAAATATCTTTCTTCCGACTTTAATAAATACATACTAAAATCAGAAGAATACATTGAAAAATACAAACAAAAAGCTTTAACAGGCTTAGATTGTCTTGAAGATAATATTTACAAAAAAACACTCGTTGATATAATCAACTACACACTAAGGAGCTAATTTTGGAATTAATTAATAAAATAAAAGAAAAGATAAAATCATATTTCAAAAAAAATGCAAAACTTTTAATTTTTATCATTATATTTGCAGTTGTTTGCGCGATATATAATCAAAACTTTCAAACCTTAAACTATATTTTAAAAAGAGGCACAATTTTAGAATATTCATATAAAAATGAAAATATCAATAAACAAGATTTAGAAAATATACTCCTTAATTACAAAATTAAATATGCAACAATCAACACTGAAAATAAAGAAGAATATTTGATTTATGATTCTGACGAAGAAAAAATTGAAAATTCTCTTTATGTTGCTCTGCCTTATCTTATCAACAAAAACAAAGATGAACTTATCAGTAAAATTAATGATTATATTTTAAATAAATATAAAACAATAAAACTAATTGACATAAAAGCTCTAAACGAAGTTTATTCAAGCCCTTACAGTGCATTTTTAAAATTTATGGGTGTTCTTTTTATATCACTTTTTGTGTGGGTAATTGTTTTATATTTAATTTGCGACAATAAAAAACTAAACAAAGAAGCAAAAGAAAACTTTTCTAATTTCTTCAAAAATCAAAAAGAGAACGCAATAACCCTATATAAAAAAACAAAGGAAAAAGGAATAGGTTATTTTTTGAGGAAAGTTTTCTTTGATGAAAGCATTCAAGAAGATAAACAAACAAGCGCAACAAAAGAAATTATTAACACAATAATTTTTGTTTTAATTTGCGTAATTGCAATAAGATATTTCATCGGCGAATTAAGATGGATTCCATCCGGCTCAATGCGCCCAACCATAATGGAACATGACAGAGTATTCGTTGAAAAACTTGAATATCCGCACAGAGATATCAAAAGAGGGGATATTTTAGTTTTCTATCCTCCCGAAGAAAAGCTATCAAACTCCCCTTGGGCAGTTTTCACAAGGTTATCAGGCATAATGTGTAAAGATATCGCATTTATTAAAAGAGTTGTAGGCATGCCAAACGACAAATTTGAAATTAAATATAATGAAGACAAAAACGAATACAGGGTTTATATTAATGATGTTGCACTAAATGAACCTTATATCAGTTCAAAAGAAGTTTGGACCCCGTGTTCGGATAGAATGTTTTGCGGACCGTTTACAATTCCAAAAGATAATTATTTTATGATGGGAGACAACCGTTCAAACTCTCAAGACAGCCGTTTTTGGGGCTTTTTATCGAAAGACAGAATTATAGGCAGGGCAAATTTTATGTTCTTCCCTATACATCGAATAAATATTTTAAAAGATAAATACATTACTTTGAGTAAACAAAAAACAAAAGAAGGATTTAAAAAACAAAACTATATACTCAACAGATATGAATTTTTATATAAAATTTGACAGCATGACGACTTTTATAGTGTAATTATTATACGCAGACTATGGGGTTTAGCTAAGTATTTAAAAGACAATGTATATAAAAGAACTTGAAATTGATAACTTTAAATCTTTTGCATCTAAGGTTAATATTCCTTTAATGCAAGGTTTTACTGCCGTTTCAGGTCCCAATGGCTCCGGAAAAAGCAATATCATCGATAGTATTCTTTTTGCTCTAAGCTTAAGAACAGCCCGTTCACTGCGCTCTGAGCAAGGTGTTGCCGATTTAATCTCTAACCATAACAAACGCAACGAAGCCAGCGTTAAAGTTGTTTTTGCAAACGATAACGGAGAAGAATTTTCAATCAGAAGATATGTTAAAAAGGGCAAAAACGGCGTTCAATCCAATTACTATTACAATGATAAGCCCTGCAGTTTAACCCAAATACACATGGAATTAGAAAAATATAACATTTCTCCAAACAGTTATAATGTTATGATGCAAGGGGATGTAACAGAAATTACAAGGTGTTCTGCAATTGAGCGAAGAAAAATCATAGATGAAATTGCAGGCACTGCCGATTTTGACAGAAAAATTGCCCTTGCAAGTGAACAAATACAAAATGTTGAAGATAAAATTGCAAACGATACAATTTTAATTAACGAAATCGATAACAGAATTGAACAACTAAAACAAGAAAGAGAAGTTGCACTTAAATATAAAAAGTTTAAAGATGAAAAAACGGAGCTTGAAACAAAAATCCATAGCGCAAAATATTTTGACACAGTTCGCTCATTAGAGCTTGTACACCAAAATATTTTAATGGCAAAAAAAACAAAAAAAGAACTAAATGAAAAACTAAAAGAAGCAGCTACAAAAATTGAAGATTTAAAAATAAAGTATGATGAAATTAATTCTAAAGTTAAGGCTCAAGGAGAAGAAAAACAGATAAAAGAAAAAAAACTTTTAGAAGAAAAAAAAAGTGAAGTTGAAAGAAAAAAATCTGCCATAGCTCAATGTGAAAAAACCACTCTTGATAATTTAAAAGCAATTGAAGGCTATAAAAACGGTATAGAAGTTCAAAAAGAAAAAATACAAGAATATACAAAAGCTATTGAACAAAAAAATCTTGAATTAAATGAATTGAATTCTTCTCTAAAAGCAAAAAAAGAAGAACTTAATAAAATTATCACGGAAATGACAGGTTTAAATAAATCTGCTGATGAACACATTCAAAACAGAAACAGACTTAAGAAAGAACTTGATGAACTAAAAGACAAAGAAACAGATTTAATCAAAGAACAGCTGCCTCTTGAAAGCGAATATAAAAATAACACGGAAAAAATCAACCAAACAAAAGCTCAAATTGAAAAACTTTTAAATTCATCTAAGATTTTTGAAGACGAAAAAGACAAATTAACTCTTCAAATTGAAACACTGACAACAGAAACTCAAGATTATAAAATCATTCAAACAAAAACATTTGAAGAACTGGATAAAACAAAAACCCAAAAAGAAGATACATTCTATAAAATTCAACAAGCACAAAAAAGAATAGCAATTTTAGACGCAAACAAAAATGCCTATAAAACAGCAGGACAAGGTTCAGGTATTCAATCTGTTCTAAATGCTCATATTGAAGGTGTTCATCAACCACTGGCACAATTGGCCGATGTTGAAGGTGAATATATTGATGCAATTAACGTTGCTATGGGAGCTCGTGCTTATTCAATCGTTGTAGATAACCAAGATGTTGCCTATAAAGCAATTCAAGTATTGCGCTCATTGGGCAGAGATAGAGCCTCTTTTATTCCTTTAAGCATAATCAAAAAAACGCCCGCTCGTCTTTCTTTACCCAAAGAAAAAGGTGTAATCGATTTTGCAATCAATTTAATCGATTTTGATGATAAATATCTTGATGCATTTTATTTTGCACTTGGCGAAACAATTGTTGTAGAAGACGAAAACTGCGCTAAAAAATTAGCCGGAAAATATAGAGTAGTAACCCTTGAAGGCGACATAACAGAAAAAAGCGGTCTTATAACAGGCGGTGCCAAAAAGAAAAATGCTTCTTTCTTTGATAAAAGCCAAGAAAGAGAACTTGAAAAATATAAAAAAGCTCTTAAAGACCTTGAACTGCAAGCAAGAGATTTGGCTCAAAAAGAAAAAGATTTAGAGCGAAGATTAGATGATATAAGACAAAAACATTCAAGTGCTCTAAACACCTTAAACGGAGCTAAAATTGAGCTTAAAAACCTTGTTTCAAACAACGAATCAAGCGCAAATATTATTTCAGACGGCGAAAAGCTTTTAAAAGAATTAAAAGAAAAAAATGCAAAATTATCTCGAGAGCTTGATTTAATTGAAAATAAACACATCAAATTAAACGAACAATCTCAAACTCTTCAAAAAGAACTTGAAGCTGTTGAAAAACTAATTGATGAAGGCGAATTAAAAAAATTAAAAGAAAAAACAACAGGTGTTGAAGAGGATATTAAAAATCTTGAAAAAGCAATAATGACAAAAGAAAATGATATCGAAAAAGACAAAAATCAAATCAAATTCCAACAAAGCCAAATTTCAACCCGTGAAAATGATATCAAAAAACTGACAAGCGACAATGAAAACCTAAAAACGGAAAAAGAACAATTTGAAAAAGAAATTCTATCTTTAAAAGAAGTTCTTGAAAAATTAGAAAAAGAAATTCTTGAACTGGGTAAAAACCTTGTTGAATTGCAGCAAAAAAGAGATGAATTACAAGAAGAATTATTAAACTCTAAAACCTCTAAAAACAAAATTCAAGACGACATTGAAAGATTATTAGAACAAGAAGAAAGCTATAAAGCAAGAAGGCGAGAATTAGAACCAATTTTAGAAAATATAATAAAAGAATTCAACGAAATGGGAATTAACCCAAAAGAACTTGAGCAAACAGAAATTTCTCTTGATGAAATCAATTCTAAAATTTCCAAGCTACAAAAGAAAATGGAAGAATTAGAACCGGTTAATATGAGAGCGCTAACAGAATATGATTCTGTTTTAGAGCGCCAAAATTCTTATAAAGAAAAGGTTGAAACTCTAAACAACGAAAAAAATGAAATTAAAACAAGAATGAACGGCTATCAAGGATTGAAAAAAGAAACCTTCCTTGAAGCGTACCATGCAATTAATAATAACTTCAAAGAAGTCTTTGAACAAATATCTCAAGGCTCCGGCTCTTTATCATTAGAAAACGAAGAAGATCCTTTTTCAGGCGGTTTAACTTTTGTTGCAAACATTAGAGATAAAAGAAATCAAAAGCTTGCAGGCATGTCAGGCGGTGAAAAATCTCTAACAGCTTTAGCTTTTGTTTTTGCTATCCAAAAATACCTGCCTGCTCCGTTTTATGCATTCGATGAAGTTGACATGCACCTTGACGGACCAAATGTAGAAAAATTAGCCCAAATCATCACCAATCAATCAAAAACAGCACAATTTATTGTTGTTTCACTAAGAAAACCAATGTTAGATAATGCCGACAGAATGATTGGTGTAACCCAAAAAGACAAAGGGGTTACTAAAATTTCAGGAATTAAAATAAAGGATGAATAATGTCTGAAGCAGTTAGTGATTTTTATAATAACAACAAACACATGTATGACGAAATTAAAGTGCTTGATGGCACTGTTGATTTCGGAAACAATATTGAATTCATCTCAAATACAGGCATTAAAAAAAATGTCCAAACAGACGCAATTGAAATCATCCTTGATTTAGTTAAAATGGGCAAAATTGACCCTTGGAACATTGATATTGTTGATTTGTATGATAAATATATGAAAAGAATTTCAGAACTCAAACAAGATAATCTTCGTTCTGTCGGAAAGGCGATTTTATTTTCATCAACGCTTTTAAAAATCAAATCAGATATTTTACAAGGTATCACCATCAACGATTTTGAAATGGAGCCTGAAGATTATTTTGAAGATGATTATTCTGATGACCAAGATTTCGAACAAATGCAAATCCCAACAAACAACATTGTTTCTTTTGATGAAGTATTACAAAGAAGAACATCGGTAAGATTAAACAGAAAAAGAACCGTAACCTTAAAAGATTTAATTCGCCATATTCAATTTTATGAAGAATTAGAAAAAAAATATGCAATTAAATCAGCACTAGATAGAAAAGAAAGACGCGTTCGAAATTATGCAAACTTAAAAGCCTCTGATATTAAAGAGCTTGCCCATGAAGAATATGTTGAACAAGTTGTTGAAAAAATGCGTCAAAATCTTGTTCAAATTTTTCAAAGAGAAGAAAATATTGAACTAAGAGAGCTTTGTTTGTTAGGTTTTGACAGAAGCTCCGCTTTTATTGCATTATTATTTTTAGCTCGTGAAGAAGAATGTGAACTCTATCAAGACGAATTTTACGGAAAATTATTTGTCAAAAAAGAAGAAAAAAACCTTAAGGAAGAAGAATAAATAAATGGAACCTGAAGTTTTAAAATCAAAAATAGAAGCTGTTTTATTCATAACCTCAAGAGCGATGCACCCTGATGAAATTGCACAAATTCTTGAAACAAATGTCGAAGAGGTTGAAAGCGCGCTCTTAGATTTAATGTTTGATTATTCTTCAAGAAACGGTGCATTAGAAATCGACGATGAAGACGGATATATAATTCAAGTTAAAGCAGAACATATGGATATTGTTGAAAAATTATGCCCTGTTGAGTTAAAACCGGCAGTATTAAAAACTTTAACGGTAATTGCCCTAAAAGAACCGATAAGGCAATCTTATCTTAAAGAAATTCGCCCTAGCGCTTATGAACATATTGCGGAATTATTGGAACAAGGTTTAATTTCAAGAACAAAAGATAAAAACGGAAGAAGTTTCAACATAAGAACAACAAAAAAATTTCAGGAGTATTTTAAATTAAAAGGGGATATTAAAGCCCTTGTTAAAAAACTTGATGCAACTCAGGACCTAAAAAATCTGTAAAAATGCTCCAAATATTGCCATTTCAACCAATACAACCCTATAAAAATTATAATTCTGTTTATTTTCCAAAAAGAACAGATGAATTTTGTTTTGAAAATCCGTTTATAGATAAAAAACCTCTAATTAAAAGAAAAATCATCAACCAAAACCAAGATATTAATTCTTTTTTTGATGATGTATCGAATAAGCTTTTTATAAATTCTGATGATGTTAAAAATTTCTCAACCCTTTTAAAACATGGCTATGTCAGCCTCTCGAGCAACGCATATTCTAACCTTGATGACCCAAAAAGCGCAATAGCAATAAAATTAGACCCCAAAAAATCAACAATATCACACTGCGCCTTATTGGAAGAATATATTAAAAACGGAGTTGGAATAGGAATAAATTTTTCCGAATTTAAAAACCCCATATACGAAATTAAAGAAATAAACAAATATTTAAAATATAGAGAACCCGCTCTTTCAAGACCGCCTGCAGCCATTGGATTATTACCCGTTAATCACCCTAAAATTCTTGACTTTATACATTTAAAAGACAATAAAGACTATGAAAATTGGTGCTTTGATTTATCGGTTATAATAGATGACGATTTTTTATCAAAAGTCGACAAAAATGAAGATATAACAATGTCAGACGGTTCAAAAATAAGCGCAAATATAATTTATCATAATCTTTTATCTTCTATGCTTGAATCAGGCGAGCCTGCAATAATTTTTTCAGACGACGAAAATTATCTTTGCGATTGTTGTGCTGCGGCGCAATTAAAAGAAAATCAAAGCTTAAACCTTGCTCAAATCAACCTTTCAAAATTTTATAATCAGAAAACAAAATCAATAGACTATAAGCTTTTAAAATATGCGGCAAATTTATTATCTAAAGGATTTAAAAATATTGCT
Source organism: Candidatus Gastranaerophilales bacterium (assembly GCA_944326675.1). GTDB lineage: Bacteria > Cyanobacteriota > Vampirovibrionia > Gastranaerophilales > Gastranaerophilaceae > RUG14156. Next base: position 29,876 of record CALVET010000079.1, on the reverse strand, counting down.
CCCGACGGATTTATAGGCATTTTGGGTTATCAAAAGCTTCTTAGTTATATGGGATATAATTATGGCGAAAAAAAAGCAAATGAAATTCTGGAAAATTGCCTTAAAATAATCAAAAAAGAAGTAAATTCAAACGGCTTAAAAACAGCAATTTCTCCTACAGGAACAATTTCAAGACTATTAAAAACAACGCCTTCTATTGAACCAAATAAAAATCAACCAATGAATTATTATCTTGAGATTGACACCTTAGCAACAGCACAAAAATACATAGATGCACAAATCTCAAAAACCGTCAATCTAAGACCTGAAAGCGATATTCAAGATATAGACCAAATTATAAGATATTCAAAACAACAAGGAATTAAAGGTATCAGCGTTTTTAAAAATCAATAAATTCCTTCATGTCTAATTTTAGAATATTTTTAATTTCATCAATTGATTTTGTTCTTGCAAAAACAATCGCAAAAACGGGGTTATTTTTATAATCAATTTTTCTTATAACCAAAGGGTTTGAAATGTTTTTTAAATATTTGTCGTAATTAATTGATTTAATTTTGCTCTTATCAATTGAAGAGGGTATATCGCCCATTGTAAAGTAAAAATAATCGTCAGTAGAATTTTTCAATATTTCATGCCAGTTTGGTTTTAATTGTTTTAAGAAATACTCATAAACATTTATATTCCAAGCGTTTTGGGCAATATCTGTTATACACCATCCGCAAAAACGCATTGGATTAATTTCAATCGGAATAATTTTATCTTTATCGATTCTCAATTCAATATGAAAAGGGAAGTTTTTATATCCTATTTCTTTTCCTATTTTATCCAATAAAAGTTTTAATTTATCATGATATTTTTGAATAATTCCCTTAGAAGTATAATATGCTCTATCTGATACATCTTGATCATCAAAAAACGGATGATGAAAAATGTTTAATATAACAGCTTCGCCGTTTTTATCGTAATATGCATCAAGCGCATATTCTTCGCCTTCTATCATTTCTTCAATGATAAAATCAGACATATTTACAACGCTTTTCGGGAAAAAACCCTCAAGTTTTTTGATATCATCGTTTAATTTTTCAATAACATTTTTCCATTCTGTTTCATTTTTGACAGGATAAACCCCAAAGCTCAAAAAACCCACGCTCGGCTTTAAAACAAAAGGAAATCTCAGCTCTTGCTGCTTTATTTCTTTTAATTTTGAAAGCTTAACCTTTTTAAAATAATAATCAGGGTAAATTTTCTTCAATGCTTCTCTAAACAAGACTTTATCTTTACTTATTTTAATCATTCTTGAAATATCAGAATTTTGAAGATTTTCTAAAACCCAATCAATTGAATTTTCCGAATTTGAATATATTAATTCACCCGAAGAAAGCTCAACAGCCTCATCTGAAGATGTTAAATCTTTAATATCAAAATAATTTCTTGCTATTTCGTTATCTAATACACTAAAACCGTTCTTTTTTATTGTTTCAACTAAAAAATCAGATACATAAGGTTTATTTAAAATAATCATTTTATTCCTCAACTAAAAAATCTTGGTACAAATAATACCAAGATTTTATCATAAATATAAATTATTTTATTCTATTTTTCAGCTTTAATTTCCAATAAAACATCAACAATATTAGGATCCCATTTTATTCCTGATTCTTGTTTTATTACTTCAAGAGCCTCTTTATTACTTAGAGCTTTTCTGTGTGCCCTATCCTGAGTTAAAGCACAATATGCTCCTGCTAAAGCTATAATTCTTGAACCTAAAGGAATTGAATTTCCGCTCAAACCTTCAGGATAGCCTTTTCCATTATATCTTTCCTGTTGATAGTTAATATAAGGAACAACTTCAGACATAAAATTAATATTCATTAACAAGCCGACCCCGACATTTGGAGAATTTTTCAATTCATTCCATTCCGCGTCAGTTAATTTATCTTTTTTGGTAAATAACTCTTCTGATAATGTAATTTTACCGATATTTTGCAACAATCCGGCGTAATAAATTAAATCTGTTGTTTTTTCATTTAAGCCCATATGATTGCATATTTCACGAGACAACTCGGCGCACTCTGTTGAATGAGAACGCTTATATTGACCTTTTAAGTCAACCGCATAAGCTAATTTTTCAACAAATGATTGCTGTTGATCACCTAAATCTCCGATAATTGCGGTCAATTGTGCCCTTAAATTTTGAAGCTCAAGCGTTGAAACCGTTTCATCTGCTATCAATCTTTTAACTTCGTCTATCAACTTTTGAAGACCCAAAGATGTTACAAACAAACCTGCCATGTTTTGAATTAAATCGGCATATTCAAATTCCAAAGGTCTTTCAACTTTTCTTATGATTTCAATAACCCCAATACATTCAAAGTTATTTTTCATAGGGAATAAAGAAAATTGAAAACCGTCTTTTTCAAATACATGTTCTGTTTCCTCATCCATCACTTCTTTTATATAATCAGTTATATTTGTATCTGAAATTTTTTCTTCTGATGAACCTGCATGGCGCAGCGGCTGGTCTTTTTTTGCTAAAAATATATTACATTCAACCAAATTTAACATCAATTTGATTGTTTTAGCTATTGAATTATAAATAACAAAATCCTCGTTATTATTAAAACCTAAAAGGCTCAAAGTGTTATCAATTGAATATATAGAAATAAGCTCTTTTAATTGATCCTTCAAACTTTGTTTTTTGTCTTTTTCTTTTGCTTTTTTAGAAATTTTATCCACAAACTCGGGGTTTATAAGATGCTCCGTAAAGAAATCTCCCAAATTCAAGGCAAAAATTTCTTCCAAAGGATCATCTTCCAATAAATTTATACTTCTTGTATATAGTGAAGCATCATTATTTGTTTTTTTAGTTCTGCTCATAAATACCCAATCCTTGTGCCGTTTATATAATACCATATCGGCAGAAATTTTGAAAACTAAAGTATTTTTTTTAATATTCTATACATTAGTTAATAAATTTTTATACTTTAGATGTAGATGATAAAATAGTTTTATGGGAAATAAAACTTATTCAAAAACCTTAATTTTAAAGCTTAAAGACCCAATCAAATTAAAATGCAAAAAAGTTTTAAACAATATTGAAATTGCGTATGAAACTTATGGAAAGCTTAACGAAAATAAAGATAACGCAATATTGGTGCTCCACGCTCTAACCGGAGATGCGCATGCCGCTTTTTACCATAAAGACAGCGAAAAGCCCGGCTGGTGGAATGATATGATTGGAGAAAACAAAGCATTTGACACTTCAAAATATTTTGTCATTTCATCAAACATTCTTGGCGGCTGCAAAGGGACTACAGGTCCATCTTCGATAAACCCAAAAACAAATAAACCCTATGCACTCGATTTTCCCGTAATCACCATAGAAGACATGGTCAACGTCCAAAAAGAATTAATTGATTATTTCGGTATTAAAAAACTAATCGTAGCAGGAGGCTCTATGGGGGGCATGCAAGCTCTGGAATGGTCAATAAAGTATCCTGAAATTGTTGAAAAAACAATAATTATAGCCTCTAGCGCCCGATTAAACGCCCAATCTATCGCTTTTAATGCAGTTGCAAGAAATGCAATTCTAACAGATGTAAATTTTAACAATGGCGATTACTACGACAAAAAACACCCTGAATCAGGACTCGCAATTGCAAGAATGATAGGGCATATCACATATTTGTGTGAAGAAGCAATGTTTAAAAAATTCGACAGAGAATTTAAAGATAAGCCGAATTTTGATTTTGGTGTGGATTTTCAGGTTGAGAGCTATTTAGAACATCAAGGGCAGATTTTTGTAGACAGATTTGATGCAAACAGCTACCTATACATAACAAAAGCTCTTGATTACTATGATCCGATTAAAGAATACGGTTCGCTCGAAAATGCTCTTAAAGATACAAAATCCAAATTTTTAATTATATCATTTTCTTCTGATTGGCTTTTTACAACAAAACAATCAAAACAAATAGTTAATGCGCTTGTCAAAATAAACAAAAACGTGTCTTTTGTAGAGCTTGAAAGCAAATGCGGTCATGATGCTTTTTTGTTGGAATTTGATAAACAGACAAAAATAATAAAAAGTTTTTTAAGAGGATAAAATGAACACAAAAAGCTTAAATTTAAACTATAAAATAGTTTGTGATTTAATTGAAAAAAATTCTAAAGTACTTGATTTAGGCTGCGGAAACGGTGAACTTTTAAAAATTCTCAAAAAAGAAAAAGAAATAAGTTCGCTAGGAGTTGAAATTAACGAAGACTGCGTTGTAGAAGCTCTTGAAAACGGCTTAAGCGTAATTCAAGGGGATTTAGATAAAGGTCTTGATGAATTTCAAGATGATAGCTACGATTGGGCAATATTAAACCAAACCCTGCAATCCACAAAAAACCCCGAATTTGTGATATATGAAATGCTGAGAGTAGCAAAAAAATGTATTGTTTCTTTTCCTAATTTTGCATACTGGAGAGTAAGGTTTTATCTTTTTTTCAAAGGAAAAATGCCAAAATCAAAAGCATTACCGTTTGAATGGTATAACACGCCCAATGTCCACCTTTTAACAATAGAAGATTTTTTTGAATTTTGCAAAAAAAGAAATATCAAAATCTTAAAATCGGTGTATTTAACAAGAAACCAAGCCAGAAGCGGATTTTTGATGAGAAACATAGCAAATTTCTTCTGCGAACAAGGTATATTTATAATTACAAAAAAAGTCTAAATTTAATTTATATTAATTATATAAATTAAATTTTCATTTTTTTGTAATTTGTAGTATTATTTTAACGTAAATACTACAAAGCTAGATGAAAATATGAAAACCAAAAACAAAAAAATTGATTTTTTACCCAAAATTCTATACGATCTCAAGACACCTGCATTAGCACAAATAACAGCACTTGAAACACTTTTGAAAATAAGTGGTAAAAACTTTGGCTCGCAAGACAAAGATTTAATAGAACTCACAATTCACTCTTGCAGATATATGCAGCACTTAATTGAAGTGTTTGGTATGATAAATTCAATGGAAAGTGAAAAAATTAAACCTTTTTGTGAAATTTTTGACATAAATCAAGTTTTAAAAAAAATCTTAAATGAATTGAAAATCATTCTAAAATACAAAAACTTAACCGTAAATATCGACACAAGCAAAGAATTATTGGTTTACGCAGATAAATTATATATAAAAATAACAATATTTAATCTCTTATCCAACAGTATAGACTATTCTTTTGATAACAGCTCAATTGATATCAACTTTTTTACGAAAAAAAATCACCTGTTCTTTGAAATAAAAAGCCAAGGTACACCTATTATGTCAAGTATTTCGAAAGAAATTTTCGAAAAATATAAAAGAAAATCAACTTTCAATAAAACAACTTTAGGACTCGGCTTATACTTATCAAAAGAAATAATAAATGCTCACTTTGGAACAATCATCGCTCAATCACAAGAAAATAACACAAATATATTTGGTTTTGAAATTCCAATAAGATAAAAAAAATGCAAACCGATACGATTTGCATTTAAGTAATTTAAGTTAAGCGGAATGTGGGTATGTAGGTTTAGCCAAAAGCATTGAATGACTTTTCAATGTTTTCATCTATAACTTTTTTTACAGATTCTTCTTCTGTTTTAACTGCACTTCTTTGTGTTTCAACATTATCAAGTTCCATTTCTAATTTTTTATCTTGAGCTTGAATTTGTTGTTGTAATCTATCGTATTTTGCTTTAGCTGAATCATCATTATCTTGGTAATAACCATCAGAAATATTTGCTGTAGCATCCCAAGAGATATTTCTCCAGTTGCCTTCATCAGAAGATGAATCAAATCTTTGAATTAAATATTTACCATTTCTTAAGCAGTCTTGTAAATAGTTTGGACCGGTAACAGAACCTGTTGAATCAGTAGAACCTGTAGCAAGGTTGCCATCAACAATATAAACAGCACCTGTTGATTCCATAGAAACCCTTAATTTTCCATCGGCACCTTTTTTAACTTCATAGCCATCACCGGACATATTCAATTCCCCGTTATCGGCAAAGCTTACACCCGGAATTTCATTTGCATTTGAAACTACAATAGCACCATCAAAATTTACAAGTCTATATGCAACGTTACTTGTGTATGCTTGCTCGCCTGTAAGCATATTAGCTTGCAAGCTGCCGTCTGTTGCCCCTAGTGAACCACTGATTAAGTTTGAGTATGTTAAATTTACCTCTTTTGTAATCTTTTGTGCACCACCATCGGTGTCTGCGCTTGTTGAATACAACGTAATTTTCATTTGTCTGTCTGATGTTGCATCTTCATAATCAGATGCAATATCTTCCAATTGTTGAGATAAAACCAATCTCTTTTGTGAAATTTGTTGTGCTCTGAATTCTAAATCGCTCTTTCTGGCAGTTAATAAGAGCATCCTGCCCTGACTTGCTGATAAACCCATTTTTACCACCTTTGCTTTAAACTACTTGCAGATTTTATATATTTGTTTATTACCTTATCTACATAGATAATTCCACGATTTAAAAGCGGCTAACAATTTGTTTATTTCATTTTACATTTCTTAATAAAAAAGACCCTCGTTACAGGAGGGTCATTTTTTAAAACTATTTATATAATCACTATTAAGCTTCTTCTTGTTCAGGTTCTTCAAAAACTTCTTTAATTGTTTCTGAAGCAGTTACTTCAACATTTAACTGCGCTTTAACTTTAGAAGAAAGTTTAATTGTCATAACAAAATTACCGATATGATTTATCGGATTATCAAGAATGATAGATTTTTTGTCAATTTCCATTCCGCATTTTGCCAAAAGTTCTTCAGCCAATTTTTTAGTAGTAATTGTACCAAACAATTTGCCTGATTCACCTGCTTTAGCACTCAAAGAAATTACACCGATTTTTTCAATTTCTTCTTTAGCGCTAAGTGCTTCTTGATGTAATTTTTCAGCTTTAGCTTTAATTCTTGCAATATTTCTTTCTCTTTGTGCTAATGCACCTTTTGTTGCAACTTCAGCTAATGAGTTAGGAATTAAATAATTTCTTGCGTAGCCGTCTTTAACATTTACTAAATCGCCTACTTCACCTATATTTTGAACATCTTTTTTTAATATAACCTGCATTGGTTTCTCCTTTTATTATTGTGATGAGCTAAGTTTAATAATATTTAAAACACAATGAAATTTCAAGCCATGGTTTAAATATTGTAATTAATCAGCTTTTTTCTTAACTTTTTCTTTGTTTTCAACTTTAACAGAATCTTCTTTTTCTTCTTCTTTATTTTCTTGAGTTATGTCTTCATTTTCTTCTTGTTCTGAAATTTGCTCAGCAAGCTCTTGAGCTTTTTCTTTAACGAGCTCTTTTAATTCGCCTACAATTTCATTTGTTTTTTCAATATTTTTATTTTGGGCAATTGCGATTGCTTCGTCAATTTCTTCGTCTGTTTTTGTTCTCAGAACAGGAATACTTAAATTTAAAATTGTAGTATTTTCACCTGCATCAATACTTAAGTCAAATGAATCAACATCAATTTCCAAATATCTTGAAATTGAATCAAGCATATCATCCTTTAACATCTGCATAGCGCGTTCCGAAAAGCCGACTCTATCTTGCATTAATACAGTTTTTAGCCTGCTTTTTGCAACAACTTTAGTCTCATCTGCGGTTTGAGATGTAAAAAAGCTCAAAACTTTATCATATAAATCTGAAAAAATATCCTTCATTTTAGCCCTGCGCTTTCTTGGTTGCAAAGAATTTCTTGATTTTGTCAATTAATGTAGTAGGTTCATCAATATCCAATAAAGGTACATCTTCGCCCATAATTCTCCTTGCAACATTCATGTAAGCTCTTCCTGCCAATGATTTTTCATCATTTACAACAGGCTCACCTTTATTTGTTGATGTGATAATATTTGTATCTTCAGGGATAACACCGATTAAATCACAAGATAAAATTTCAACAACATCATCTACTCCCATCATGTCGTTAGATTTAATCAATTTAGGTCTTACGCGGTTTACAAGCAATCTGTATTTTTCAACCCCTTCTTTTGATTCCAATAAACCGATAATTCTGTCGGCATCACGAATTGCGCTCATCTCAGGAGTTGTTACAACAATTGCCTCATTAGCTCCTGCCACAGCATTTTGGAAACCTTGCTCAATACCTGCAGGACAATCAACAAGTACATAATCAAAATCTTGTTTTAATTGTTCACAAATATCTTTTAATTGTTCGGCATCTACAGCAGACTTGTCACGCGTTTGAGCTGCAGCCAATAAACAAAGGTTAGGATTTTTCTTATCTTTTACAAGCGCTTGTTTTAATTTGCAACGTTCTTCAACAACGTCAACTATTGTATAAACAATTCTATTTTCCAAACCAAGCAATAAATCAAGGTTTCTTAATCCTATATCAGTATCAATTAAAACAACCTTATTGCCCATATGCGCGAGAGCGGTGCCAATATTAGCAGATGTAGTAGTCTTTCCCACACCGCCTTTTCCAGATGTAATAACAATAACAGAACCTGCCATTTATATGCTCCTTTAATTTTGATTAATCTTAAACAACATTATTTCGCCATCTACAACCCTTGCTTCTTCGGGAGTAAAAATTGACGATCTTATAATATATGGAATATTTGTTCCATCGGGACGTCTTGAGTAACAGTTGCCTATTCTCAATTGGACAGCATTTAATTTCAAAGCTCTGACTCTTGCATTCAAATTACCCTTGCAACCTGCATGAGCAATTCCCGATAACACACCCCAAACAGTGATATCACCGACAGCTCTTATCTCACTTCCCGGATGGCAATCACCAATGATAACAACATTTCCGTCTGATTCAAGAATTTGTCCTGAACGAAGGGTTTGATTGATATATGTAGTATTTTTTGAATCAGACACAACAGGGTCATTTGTCGGAGTTTCGTAAAAATCTACTTCTTCCCAAGTATCATCCGCAAATGAGTTTTCATCATAGGCTTTTTTATATACACCGATTGAATTTTTTTCCAAATTTCCAACATCATCAATATCTGATGTTATAGGTTTCGTAAATTCATCAGAAACACTTTGTATTTCTTCAACAGAAGGATATTTTGCCTCAGCCTGCTGTTCAACTTGACTAAAACTTCCTTGAGGATTAATTCCCGCTTTTACCAAATCAGAATTAATATTAATAGAATCTTGCTGTCTTTGAATTTCATCCAAATCCGCTTCAAAATGCAATCCGTTTACATCCTTCAGCGCTATTGAATTATCGGACGGAGTATTCATGGAAAAAGATTGAAATTCCTGATTTTCATCAGAAGGATATTTATCTTCTACCCTTTTTTCAATCGGCTTTTGAACTAAAATATTCATGTTTTGTGCAACTTGTGCAGTCTGTTCGTTAAGCGTTTCAATTGTGTCTAATATACAACCGTAGCTTGTAACTAAAGATTGAATACTTAACAATTGAGATTGATTAAGCTGACTGTCATTTAACTTTAAAACAATCTTTTTACCTGAATGGTTCAATGTTTCAAGAGCTAATGACAAGCTGTTTATAATCTCGCCTGTGGAAGAACAAGACGCCATGTCTACTACAAAAAACTCGTTATCGTACATAAAAAAATTACCTTAAAAAAATAATCTAATACTCATTAAAAGACTACATTAAATATGTAATAACTACAATTATTTATAACAGAATGTAAAATAAAATTTTTAAAAGCAATGTTTAATTTTGAGCAGTTTTGTATTATATGCCTATGATGAAAATATCGGAATCTCAAAAAAAATTATATAAGTCATTCGCATTTCCTGAAAAACAAGCATATCTTACAATCGTAAAAGAACAAAAAACTAAAAAAGCAAGTTTGATTGGAAGCGCAGTAGGCACAACAATAGGCCTAGGCTTAAGCATTGCACTTGCACGAAAAAAAGAACCCGTTAAAGACATTTTTATTAAAAATGACATTAAAAAAACCGCCAAGAACCTTCTTAAATTTACAAAACTTGACTATGAAGGATTCATGGGCTACATATATATGATTTTACAAGCGGCAGGCGCAAGCTTTGGAAGCCTAATTGCAGGTTCATGGCAAGATAAACACAAGGAAAGCAGAATTGAAAAAGTAAAAGAAGCCGTTTTTGTAATGAATAATGTTGCAATTCCAACAGCATGCGCAAAAGCAGTTGAATACATGTTATCAAAAAACTCAATAACCAACAAATCAGAGCTATTGAAAAATATAAGCAAAAACAAACTCTTAAAAAATATTGCAGTCGTATCAGGCTTAATGGTAGGACTTTTGGGGAGTCTTAATATTTCTAATTATATAAATACTAAAATAATCGAACCTGATGACAAACGCAAAAAAACAATAAATCCGACAGACTTTTTAGTCCATGTTGACGATATTGTGCCGATATTGGCATCTTCTAAAGACAGTATATTTAAAGGGCTCCCCCTTGATAGATGTATGCCTTTAATATATTTTCTTTTGGGCTCTGAAATAGGAGAAAAAAATTATTATACATACGAATAAAGAGGCAATTTTTTTCAATTAAGCGTTTTATTCAATTTGGGTTTACAAAATGAACATAAATAATTCACAAAACGAACTTTATAAAAATTTTAACTATGCCATAAACGAAAGAAATAGAGTAATTGTGCGCGATAAAAAAACGCAAAAGAGAGCTCTTATAGGTTCAATTTTAGGAACAATGGCAGGATTTGGAATTGCTTTAGCGATAAACAAAAAAGGAACAGTTCCTAAAGATATATTTGTAAAAAATGACCTCAAAAAGACTTTTAAAAATATATATAATTTTACAGACATCGATTATGAAGGCTTAAAAGGCTACTTTGCAATGGTATCTCAATCTGCAGGTGCCGTAATTGGAAGTATTATAGCCGCCAAATCAACAGACAAAGATAAAAGAAACGAAAAAGAAAAAATAAAACAAGGAATATTCACCGTAAATAACGTTGTAATACCTGCAGCACTGGCAAAATTAACGGAATACGGAATTGAGAAGCTGTCAAACCAAAAATCATTAAGTGTATTTAAAACAATTAACAATAATAAATTTCTAAAAAACATGACCATACTGGTTGGATTAGTCGCAGGTCTAGGTATCAGCTTAAGTGTATCTAATACAATTAATTCAAATTTTGTTGATAAAGAACACCAAACCAAAAAAACAATAAAACCCAAGGACTTACTTGTTCATATTGACGATATAATACCGGTTTTAGCCTCTTTTAAAGACGGAATTTTTTCAAAACTACCCCTCGGAAGACTTCTGCCGTTTATATATTGTTTTATTGGTGCTGAATCAGGAGAAAAAACCTACTATAACAAAGATCATTCCCATTAAGAATGATTTTTTAAAAATAAAATAAAAAAAAGGGGCTTGCGCCCCAAACTGTCTGGAATTAAGAATAGCTGGAAGTATGAAAAAGATTAATTATATATAATAATATTTTTGTGGTTATTACAATTACACACATGGGTAATTTTTTATAAAATCCTCCAAAATTTTAATAAGAAATTAATAAGTGTACTTTTGACAGTTATTAATTTTTTTTATAAATATATGCCTGAAATCCAGTAATAGCTTAAAATAAAATATTTATAAAGAGGGGTTGACAAATATATTTTTTAGGTGCATAATAAAAATATAAAGAACAAGTGTTAAACAAACACTAAAAAACAGAAAAAACAAGAGGTGAGAAAACCAAAATGTTAACAGTAAGCAAAATAAAAAATGTACAAAATACAATTAATAATAATATTCGTTTTAAATCAGGCGTTCGTTCAAACTATGGTGCTAATGTTATAAACAACACTACGGACGCTAAACACGAAGGAAGTTTTTTAACTGATTTCTTAGGAACAATTAAACAATCTCCGATATTCTACGAAACTTTCATGCAAAGACAAGCAAGCATTGAAAAAGGTTTAAACGTAGAAGGAAAAAAACTTAACGCTATTGCGTAGAAAAGCATTATCAACACCTAACAACACAATCTCGAAGCATAAACAACAAAACAACTGGCCTTATCGTTTTCGATAGGGCTTTTTAATTTCTAATTTAAACCCGCATATACAGGATTATTTGCAATTAACTTTTGAACCCCTTGCACACCGCTTCTTGCCCTCAGCTTAGCTATATAATTTTCTCTTTTTGCCAATGGGTCATTTGAAGTTAACAAACTTTTATTTCTTTTTGTAAACTCGTTCCAAGCTTGTGATTCTGATATCCAAGCTCTCAATTCTTCAGCTTTTGTGTTTGTATAAGTGTGATGTTGTGATTCATGGGCAATTAAACAAGCTAATCCTTCTTTGCTTGAGCCTCTATGTTCGTTAGATATATAAATCACAAGCCCGTTATTTTTCGTTCTGATTGTCAATGCTTCGCAATCTTGGCAGCCATAAACAGCTAAATCACGAAACATAACTCTAATTGGCTTTTTTGTAGCATTTCTTCCGTATAAAATTGCGATTACATCACGCCTGTTTATTCCTTCAAGAGAATTTAGCGCAGCCACTATCTTGGGATTAGTTGAAATTCTTGAATAATCCAGCGCAAAAGAGGACTGGAAGCCAAGCAATACACTAATCACTAAATATAAAACTATAAATAATCTACGCATCTTGCACCACAAAAATCTTATTTTCATTCCTTACTGCATACAAAAATTAAAGACGACAATCATAGAAAAAAACTTTAGATAAAAATTACAATTCTTATTAGTTTTTTACAAAATTTAATAATAGCCGCAGTTAAAAAAATGACGAGCGATGTTTAAAAAGCATATATAGCTTAATCTTAGACTGAAACGGATTAACTTTTTATGCTTAAATACATAAAATTTGAAATACTGTATTGCTTTATCTATGCAATCATACTTCATTCCATGATTGTACCTTTGGCGTGTTATTGTTATGAACATGTGCAAACAGTTACCATTACAAAAGAAGATATTCAAAACGCAAAAGGAACACCGAGCCCCGTTGAATTTTCCGAAAAAGATTTAAAAAAAATTGAAATGATGGAAAAAAGACACTTTTTAAAAACCTACCCCGAACTTGATGACAGCATAAGATTAAGAAACCTTGAATTTGAACTTCTCGGAAGATGCTGGCGTTTCAGTCCTCAAGATACGAGGATAAGAAAACTGGGTATAGCTTCAAGTAACGCTATGATTTCAGGGACAGCACTTCCTGCTTCAATTAGTTCAAGAAGAAACGCAAAAAGAATGTCCAATAATTCAATTGAAATGAGAAAAAAAGATAATCCCGGTTTAATTGACGGCTTTTTAAGACTAATGAGCCCCGAAAAATATGAACAATACAGACGCTACAGCGAAGATATGTATTATAAATATGAATATTAAATCTCTTGCATGTAAATTTTTCTCATTGTAAGATGAATATATAGGAGATTAATATGAACCAAATTACTAAAACCGCTTGGGATTTAAATGAAAAAGCCCCAAACAGATATCAATTAGTTTATGAACTAATAGAATTAGCTAAAAAATTAGTTGATGAATCTCAAATGAAAAAACCAAAAGATGATTACGGTTTTGATTCAGATATTACGTTTGATTCTAATGTTAAAAAAGAAAAACCCGTTCAGCACGCAATCATGGTTAAAGCATCAGAATCAGATGATGATGGCCTTGTTGGCTAGTTAATATCCAAATTTATTTTATGGAAAAAATCAAAGAAACACTTGATTATATAAATTCAAAAACAAACGGTTTTAAGCCTGAAATTGCAGTCATTCTTGGCTCAGGTTTGGGTTCATTTTGTGATAATTTAAAAGGATGCAATATATCCTATAAAGAAATTCCCAATTTTGCCTCTTCTAATGTCGAAGGACACAAAGGAGAGTTATTGTTTTGCAATATAAACAATAAAAACTGTGTCATCATGCAAGGAAGATTTCATTTTTACGAAGGTTATTCAATGCAAGAAATAACCTATCCGATAAAAATTTTTAAACAATTGGGAGTTAAAGAACTTATTATAACAAATGCAGCAGGTGCAATTAATAAAAACCTTAATGTCGGAGATATCGTTTTGATTTCCGATCATATTAATTTTATGGGTACAAACCCCTTAATAGGAAAAAATAACGATTCACTGGGTGAAAGATTTCCGGATATGAGCAATTGCTACAACAAAGAATTAATAAACCTTGCTGAAAAATCAGCTAAAAACCTTAATGTGGATTTAAAAAACGGTATTTATCTTGCAACAACAGGTCCAAGCTATGAAACAGCTGCAGAAATTAGAGCTTATAGGACTTTAGGGGCGGATGTAGTAGGCATGAGCTCTGTGCCTGAAGCAATTGTAGCTAATTGGCTTAAAATCAAAACAACAACTCTAAGCCTTGTTACAAATTTTGCAACAGGAGTTTCAGATACAAAATTGTCCCACCAAGAAGTTATTGAAACAGGTAAAACCCAAGGACAAAAGCTTTCTTGTTTAATTAAAGAAATAATAAAAAATATATAAAATTAAAGCCTTAAGGTTTAAAAACTTCAAGGCTTTAATTTTAATTTATTAAGCAATTTTATTTAATTATGTTTTTAAAAGTTTGTGATACGTTTGATGCAGCTTGTTTTATGGCAGTTGCTGCTTTAGAAAATAAAGATTTTTTGCCAATTTTTTCAAGATTTTTCAAACCTTTAACGCTTTGACCTGTAAAGTTTGCGTGTTTTTCAAGATCTTTTAAGCCTTCAACACTTTGACCTACTAAATTTAAAGCATTTTCTTTAAGTTCAGCTGCCGCCGCTTTTTCAACACTTTTCGTATTTGCTAAGCTCTTAACACTTTTATCTGCATACGAAAAACTTGGATTAATACGTACCATAAATTCCCTTTCTGTTTTTATAATCGCATATGGTCAAAATAGCATAAATATTAAAATTGACTTAATAAATGTGCAATCTTTACAAAAATTCATACAAAATACCCCTCTATCAAAAGAGGGGTTTTATATATCAACTTATCCTATAACAGGTGCAACAAATGTTCTTGTTGCAAGTTCTTTATCAAGAGCATAAAGTGCGTGTTTATCGTTACCTATAAGCTCCAATTGAGCCAAAACATTGCCTACATTAGATTCTTCTTCAACTTGTTCTTTTAAATACCAATTTAAAAATATTAATGCAGCTCTGTCTTTTGTTTCATCAGCAACATCCATAAGAGCATTTATGCTTGATGTAATAAATTGTTCATGTTCCAATACTGCCTTAAACACATCCAATGGGCCATTCCAAGAAGTTTGCGGTTTATTTATAGCTTCAAGCACAACTTTTCCGCCTCTTTCCAATACATAGTCAAACATTCCCATTGCGTGAGCTCTTTCTTCTTGAACTTGAACATCCATCCAATTAACAAAACCGTTCAAATTCAAACTTGCAAAATATGCTTTCATAGATAAATAAAGATATTCAGAAAATAATTCTTTATTAATTTGTTCTAAAAAAGCTTTTTCCATTCTTTCGCAAATCATACCCGTATCTCCTTTTAAAATCTATATCCAAGTTATAACACAAAAAACAATAAACAAATCACAGAAAAGAATAATTTTTTTCTGTGGTTTTGTTTATGATAAAATCGATACTGACATAAATCACTATAAGAGGTATAAATGAAAAATAAATTTTTTAAAAGAACTAAAATTGTAGCCACAATAGGACCTGCCGTTGATTCTGAAGAAAAAATCGAAAAATTAATTAAAGCAGGAGTAAACATATTTCGTCTTAACACTTCCCATGAAACAATGGAAGCTCATAACAGAAGATTTGATTTAATCAGACAAGTTTGCAAAAAATTAAGAGTTTATTGCTCAATTATGATTGACCTTCAAGGCCCTAAAATTAGGGTCGGCAATTTAATAGAGCCAATTAATCTTGAAAAAAACCAAGAAGTTATTTTCTCTCATCAAGAAAACCCCAAAGAAGGTATTATCCCTGTTGACTATAAAGGTATAGCTCAAGACGTTACTAAAGGAAGCAGAATTCTTCTTGATGACGGCAAAATTCAAGCAACAGTTGAAAAAGTAGAAGACAATAAAGTTTATGCTAAAATCACCCATGGCGGACTTTTAAAATCAAGAAAAGGCTTAAATATCCCCGGCTCAACAAACAGCCTTGAAGCAGTTACCAAGAAAGACGTTGAATATATCAAATTTGCGGTTGAAAAAAAGGCGGACTACATTGCCCTTTCTTTTGTAAGACAAAAAGAAGATGTGTTATTAGCTAAAAAATATATAAATGACTACGGAGCCGACATTCCCGTTATATCCAAAATGGAAAAACCGCAAGCAATTGAAAACCTTGAAAGTATAATCAACGTTTCAGATTGCATCATGGTTGCCCGTGGTGATTTGGGTATCGAGCTTTCTGCCGTTGAAGTTCCAATTTGTCAAAAAAGAATTATTAAAGAATGCAACAAACAGAAAAAACCCGTTATTGTTGCAACACAAATGCTTGAAAGTATGATAGAAGAACCCATTCCAACAAGAGCAGAAAGCTCTGACGTCGCTAATGCCATTTTGGATGGGGCAGATGCGGTTATGTTAAGCGGAGAAACATCTGTTGGCAAATACGCAATAGAAGCGGTTGAAACAATGGCGCATATTGCAAAATCAGCTGAAAACAGCTCTTTTTATAAATTTGATAATGATTTTGAAATGTTCGACGAAACAACCATAACAAGACAAGCCATTGCTTTTGGTGCCGATAGAATGATTAAACATGTAAAAGCTAAAGCACTTTTGAGCTTTTCTCATTCAGGAAATTCGACAAAACTTATGTCCAGATTAAGACCGTCTGTTCCTATTATTATGGTTTCAGATTCAGAAACAACTTGTAAAAAAATGGCATTATGCTGGGGCGTATATCCCTTCTTAAAAAATTGGGATGATGTATTAAATCAAGATATTTTAGTTAATATTGATAACTTTTTAATTAATGAAATCGGTCTAAGCTATGGCGATTACGTTATTATTACAGGCTCAGCCCCAAGATTAATTACAAGTAAAACTAATTTTATAAGAGTTCACAAAATAGGAACATAAAAAAGAGGGTAAAAACCCTCTTTTTATTATTAAAATTTAAACTTCTTTTTTCCTATTTTCTCTAATTGAAGCAAAAAATGCAGCCAAAATAAACACTAAACCAACAAACCCTGTTATAATTTCACTTACTTCTCTAAATGATGAAATATACATAATTATAGCTAATGCCCCAATTGCCCAGTGTGCGCCCTGTTCAAGGTAAACATATTGTTTTAGAGTCTTTTTTTCAACCAACATTATAGTTAGAGAGCGAACAAACATAGCACCGATTGAAAGCCCGATTGTAATAATTAAAATATCTTTACTTAGTGCAAAAGCACCTAGAACACCATCAAGAGAAAAGGAAGCGTCAATTAATTCAAGATATAAGAAGTTTACAAAACAACTGTTTGTTAAGCTAAAATGAGGCGAGCAAGTTTTTATAGCATTATTTTCGCTATGATGCTCCAGTGCATGGGATATTCCGTCAATTAAAAGATAAATAATTATACCCCAAATCCCTGCTATTAAAACTTCTGTTCTATCTTGCTCCAATACCCTGCTTTGAGCTAAATATATCAAAAGCAAAGTCAAAACAACCCCAAGACCCCTGACATTACCTAAATGTGTCAATTTTTCCTCTATAAAAGGAATCCAGTGAACATCTTTTTTTGGATTTGTAAAATACGTAAAAAATAACATAATTAAAAAAGAAGCACCGAAAGTAATAATGGGAGGGTGCGAAATATGAAGATAATGAGCATATTTATCGGCATCATTAAGCGCCATGTTAACCACTTCAACAATATTTAAATGAGAAAATATTGCGACAACTAAAACGGGAAATAAAAATCTCATTCCAAAAACTGCAATCAATATCCCCCAGGTTAAAAATCTATGCTGCCACAATGGCGACATTTTTTCCAATTTAGCGGCATTTACAACAGCATTATCAAAAGATAAACTGATTTCTAAAATACTTAAAACTAAAACAATAAAAATCGCTTGAAGTTCAGCACCAACGTGGGCATGATGTGCCCAAAAATAGGCTATAATAAGCCCGATAGCAGTAAAAATATATGAACCTTTAAAATATTGAAGCATTTTTTCTCCTAAAATAATTTTATATTTAATATTTTAAAGGGTACATAAAATAAAACAATACAAATAAAAGAGGAATAACCATATTGGCTATTCCTCTTTTTTATTATTAACATTTAAAATTATTTAATTGTTAATTTTTTCTTATTCTCACTTTCAACAACCTTTTTAGGCGCTTCAATTTTCAATACACCGTGTTCCAATTTAGCTTCAGTTTTGTCAACATCAATTTCTTCAGGGAAGTAAACGGTTCTTGAAAATTCACCGTATCTGAATTCTGATTTTTTATAGTTATTTTCGCTTTCTTCCTTATCTTCTTCTTTCTTAGCGTTAATTATAACGTAATTAGAATCAATATCTATATCTAAGTCTTCTTTTTTAACTCCGGGAAGTTCAGCTTTTAATTCAAACTTTTTACCTTTATCTGCTACTTCAACAGGCATTGAATATTTTTCCATTTCTTCTTCCCAATATTGAGCTTCAGGGAAGTAACTATCAAAGTGTCTGTTCAATAGAGAACTAATTTCATCATTTACGGTTCTTATAAAATTTTGCGGAGCTTTTCTAACTAAGAATTTCATAGTATCTGTCCTTTCATCTTTTTCTTCTTACTTCTTACATTCTTATTATCGCTCTTTTTTAAAAAAAGCCCTTGTTTTTAATTAAAAATTAATTATTCAATAATTCAATAAATTAATATACTAAAATCTGCTTAATTTACTTTTAAAACCCTTATATTAAAAGAGTCATTCAAAACCTTTTAGATTTAAATGACTCTTCATATTTTATATTCAGCTTATTTATTAAAATTATCTTTTAATTATTAAATTCAACATAACTTTCTGATGATGATTTTGAATTATCTGTTTTTACCATACATTGTTGATATTGTTTAGTAATGTTTTCTTTTTGTGATTTTAGCGTTATTGTATAACAATTAAAATCTTTTGAAGGCTCATATTTATATGTTAAACCTTTTTTAAGCTTAATATCTTCAACTGTTTTTGGATATTTTCCCGTTTCTTTTTGATAATCTTGAACATAGTTAATTATTGGTTTAATATCTTTCATTTTATTTATATTTTCAGGCATTTTAAATGTTGTATTTGCAAAAGTTACAACCCCTATAAATGCACCCAAAACAAGCAAAATTTGTATAAAAAATATTACACCCAAAACTATAAAAAACCATTTTAAAACTGTTAAAAATCTTTCTTTCATATTATTTTTCCTCGTTTTTTTCTATTATACTATTTTTTTAAAATTAGTAAATTGATAATATAGAAGCTATAAAGAATAATAATAATCTTTTAAAATTTTTGTATCTGTTTCAATGTTTGGACTTTCACACACAAGCGCACCTTTTACGTTAAATTTTTTCAAAGCTTTAATTAAATCTTTATAATTAAAATCACTTTCTTCAAAAATCAAATGATTTTTTTCACCTTTATCGGTATATTTTATTCCTGCAACGTGCCCATGGAAATTATTCAGTGCAATATCACCCAGTTCATTACCTAAATGTTCCAATATATAGCAAAATTCATCATACGTGTTAAATGTTCCGTTTTCTCTTGCATGGATATGAGCAAAATCAATACAAGGAAGAATTTGAGAAAAATTTTTAGATAATTCAATTATTTCATCCAATGTACCCCATTGAGTCTTTTTTCCTGTGGTTTCAGGTCTAACCCAAACATCATTATCTTCCTTTTGAAGCGTATCAATAATAATTTCGTGTCTTTTAATCATTCTGTCTAAAACCGTTTTAGACTCATCCCCCAAATAAAATGCAGCATGATAAGTTATTGAATAAGCTCCTAAATCTTTTGCAGCACGAGCAGTATCCAGAACTCTTTTAATACTTGCTTCAATTTTTTCATCTTCTTTAGCGTTTAAATTAATATAATAGGGTCCATGGTGAGTGATTAATTTATCACCTCTATTTAAAATCATTTCTCTTGTTTTTTCACTATAACGAACCCCATGGACAAATTCAACTTCTAATCCGTCCAGATTTAATTCTTCAAGTTTTCCAAAAGCATTAGAATAATCTTTTGCACAAGATGGTATCCCCGGTGTTAAAAAATTTAGTTTATCAATTTTAATCATAAATAATTCTCCTAAAGAATAAATTCACCTGTTTTAGGGCTGAATGTATAATAAAAATCACAAGGATTAAATACGCCCCAAGTGCCGATTTGCAAAACTTCAATTGAAATACAGCCGTCTTTTGCTGCTATTAAAAGCTTATTTTCATCAGCCTCAACAATTGAACCCAATTCAAAATCGTGTTTCATACAAATCGGTTTTGCTTTTATTATTTTAACGTTTACCCCTCTAAAGTACGCATATACATTAAAAAAGGGGTTGCAAGCTCTAATTAAACAGTCAATTTTAAAAATGCTTTTTTTCCAATTTACTCTAAAATTTCCCTCAACTTTTGGAGCCATGATATATTTTTCATCTTTTTTTTGAGGAATTCTATTTATTGAACCTGTTTTTTCAAGTTTTTCTAAGACTTTAATTAAAGCGTCAGAAATCATATATGTAGTTCGATTAAAAATTGTCCCCATAGTTTCAAAAGGAGTTATATTAAATTTTTCTTGATAAACAATATCTCCTGTATCAAAATTTTCATCCATGAAATGAAGAGTAATACCTGAAATTTTTTCATCATTATTTATTATATGAAAATACGGCATAGCACCTCTGTAATAAGGTAAAAGCGAAGGATGAGAATTAATATAGCCCATTTTTGTACTTGATAAAAATTCTTTAGATAAAAGATTGTTATAAGAACAAACTACTCCAATATCGGCATTTAATTTTTTAATTTTTTCAACACATTTTTTGTCATTTGCACTTTTTTCAAATTCAATTAAATTCAATCCTCTTGACTGAACAAAATTTTTAAAATACGGATAAGTTTCATGGGTTTTTTTAGGAGGAACAACTCCTACTATATTAAATTTTTTTTCTAAAAGATTGGCCAAACAAACGCTTGCCATATCAGGAATGCCTACAAAAATTATTTTAAGCTTATTATCCATATTAATTTTTCCACAAATCTTTATTTAAAATTGCAAGAAAAGGAATAATTTCCAATCGACCGATTAACATTAACAAAATCAATACCCATCGAGTTGAACCGTGTAATATTGAAAAATTATCCATAGGTCCGACAATTCCATACGCAGGTCCGACATTACCCAATGTTGCAGCAACAGTCGAAAATGCAACAGTAGAGCTATGTTCAATAAAAAGCACCAACAAAACACCAATTGCATATATTAAGAAATAAAATATCAAAAAAGCAACCATCTGAGAAGCAACGTCAGAAGCTATTGCGCTGCCTTCGAGTTTAATAGGGTAAACTCCTTGAGGATGAATAATTTTATTTAATTCTCTTTTTAAATATTTTACAATAAATACCCATCTGATTATTTTAATACCGCCTGATGTTGAAGCAGCACAACCGCCCGTAAAAAATGCCAAAAATAAGATAACTTTACTTATAGCGTCCCATTTTATATAGTTATCAATTGCAAA
Source organism: Candidatus Gastranaerophilales bacterium (assembly GCA_944326675.1). Lineage (GTDB taxonomy): Bacteria > Cyanobacteriota > Vampirovibrionia > Gastranaerophilales > Gastranaerophilaceae > RUG14156. Next base: position 8,148 of record CALVET010000079.1, on the reverse strand, counting down.
TCCGGTAGTAGTCATCGTGGTAACTATTTCAAAAGAAGAATTTAATAAAGCGTGTTTAATATCATAATTTGAATTTATTATTAGGCTTAGCGCCAATAACAAGGATAGAACAACGGTTACAATTAAATATATTTTCAATTCTTCGCTTTTAAATAACGGGGTCGGTTTTTTATTTTTAATGCTTCTATATACAATAATATAATTTATTCCGGCTATAAACATAAATAAAAGAACGCATAAAGTAACTTTGGTATTATGATAATCCAATATACTATATGGCATAGAGCTAAATCCGCCTGTGGCGATAGTTGAAAAACTTGTTATAACGGAATTATATAAATCGAGCCCGCAAAATTTCAGTGCGATTATCTCAAGTATTGTATAAGTTAAATATATCGTCCAAAGCCAGCTTGCAGTATATCTTATTCTGGGGGTTGCTTTGTCTTCCGTGGGCATTGGAGCTTCAGCATAAAACATTTGTCTGCCTGCAACTGCAATTCTGGGTAATACCGCGATAAACAAAACAACTATTCCCATGCCTCCAAGCCACTGGCTTAAAGAACGAAAAAAGAACAAAGTCTTAGGATACAAGCTAAAATCTTTCATTATTGTCGCGCCTGTTGTTGTAACCCCTGACATAGATTCAAAACAAGCATTTGTAAATGTCATTCCGTAAAATAAATATGGAATTGAATATATTAGTGCAAACAAAACCCAAGAAAAAAATACGGTAGTTAAAGATTCTGTTTTTTTAATATTATCTATATCCTTTTGACTTACTTTTTTTACGGTAAACAAAAAACCAAGTCCTATTGTAAATATGCCGGTTATTAAAAAAGGAAGAACTTCACCTTTTTCATTTAACAAAAAAGCTGCAATAATAGGAACAATAAATAGAGCACCGATATGCTTCAAAAAAGTACCAAGAATGTTAAAAACTATGCCATATCTCATTATTTAAAATATTCCTTAACAGCCATAACATCATCAGACTTTGTAAACACCAAAAGAACATCTTTTGGCATAATTTCTGTTTTACCTTTCGGAATTATAACTTTAGAACCGCGATTGATAATTGCAATAACACAAGGAACGGGCATTTTAATTTCATATAACGGCTTTGTTTCAAATCCCTCGGGTACCATTATTTCAATGATTTCACCTTGACCGCGCTCAACTGTTGCCAAAACGCATGCTCTAAAATCCATTATTCTATTTTTAATTTCATGCACACAGGCTTCTCTTTGAGAAATTGCAACGTCTACTCCAACTCTTTCAAAAAGATTACCTGTAATTCCCTGAGAAACCCTTGTTATAACCTTTTTTGCGCCAAGTTGTTTAGATAATAACGAGCACAAAAGATTTTTTTCATCATTATTTGTTATAGCAACAACAACATCATTCTTTCCTGTTTCTTCCTGCTCTAACAATTCAAGGCTTGTCCCCGAGCCGTTTAAAATCAATGATTTTTTAAGATTTTGAGATAAAAATTCACATCTGTTATAGTCGTTTTCAATTAATTTAATCTTCATTGACGTTTTTTCTAAAGCTTGCGCCAATTCATATCCGACAGAGCCGCCGCCTATAATAGTTATTTTTTTAACTGCACCTTTTGAAACAAAAAGCTCGCTAACCGCAATATCAAGCCCTATCGGTGTACCCATTAAAATAACTTTGTCATTCAATAAAAATTCGCTGTTACCGTTTGGAATAAACAGTTCATCATTTCTCACGATACCAACAACCAAAACTTCAGAATTAAAATAATAATCCTTTAATTTCACATTTAGTAATTCAGAATCTTCTTTTATTCTGTATTCCAATAATCTTGCTCTACCTTGTGCAAAATTTTCAACATCCACAGCATCAGGTACGGTTATGATTTTAAAAATTTCCTGCACCAATAAATTTTGCGGCCAAATAATATTTTCAACGCTCTGAGCATAACTTGAATGATATTCATCTTTAAGAGCATTTAGCGAAACAAGCGATTCTTTTTTGGATACAAAACACACCGTTTGTGCTCTTGATACTTCTTTTGCCATTAAACAAGCTATAATATTTTGCTCATCATCCGATGAACAGGCTATAAATACGTCAGCAGATGACACATCAGCATCTTTTAAAATTTTTATATTCAAAGCATCCGCACAAATTACCCCAACATCAAGCCTTGAAAAAGAATCCAGATTTTTTTGATTCGGATCAATTACAATAACATCATGATCTTCAAAAAATTCTACTGCAATTGCGCTCGCCATCTCATTTGCGCCGTATATTACAATTCTCATATCTTAATTAAAACGGAAACTTAGGCATTCCATTAAAAGGCATTTTTCCTTTTTTACCTTTTAAGGATTTTTTAAGCCCGCCAAACCCTTTCATCATTTTTCTCATAGTTTCAAATTGAGTTATAAAAGCATTTAATTCGTTTATATCCATGCCTGCACCTTGGGCTATTCTTTTTTTTCTTGAAGCGTTTAAAATATTAGGATTTTTTCTTTCTTGAGGTGTCATAGATTGAATAAATACTTCTATCTTTTTAAATTGCTTTTCGCCCTCGTGAGATATTTTTTCAGTGTCATCTTTTGAAATACCCAAAGGCAGCATTGATAAAATTCCTCCAAAAGACCCCAAAGCCTTAATTTGTTTTTGGATTTTAAGAAAATCCTCAAAGCTAAACTCGTCTTTTAGCATTTTATCTTCAAGGGCTTTTGCTTCTTTAACATCAATATTTTTTTGAGCACGTTCAACAAGCGTTACAATATCACCCATGCCCAATATTCGGCTTGCCATTCTGTCGGGGTGAAAATCTTCAAGAGGAACAATGTTTTCCCCTGTTGCAATTAATTTAACGGGTTTTTTTGTTGCATGAACAATGCTTAGTGCACATCCGCCTTTTGTATCACCATCAAGCTTAGTTAAAATTACACCATCTATTCCCAATTGCTCATCAAAATCAAGAGCAACTTCAAGCGCAGCTTGACCTATCATTGAATCAACGACAAGAAGCTTTTCGTTAATTTTAAAACTGTGGTTTAGAAGCATTAATTCTGCCATCATGTCAGAGTCAATCTGCAATCTGCCTGCCGTATCAAAAATTAAAACCGTATTATTGTGTTCTTTTGCATAATCCAGTGAAGCTTTTGCAATTTTTACCACATCTTTTTCATTGTCTATAGCAAAAAAATCAATATTATTATCTTTAGCTAATGTTTTTAATTGCAAAATTGCGGCGGGTCTATAAACATCCAATGCAACCAAAAGAGGCGATTTACCTTCCTTTTTTAATTTTAGCGCTAATTTAGCGGCACTTGTTGTTTTACCTGAGCCTTGAAGCCCCAACATCATTACTATAGAAGGATTTGTATCCAGTTTTAAGGGCGCTTGCTTTTCGCCCAATAAATTTGTTAATTCATCATTGACGATTTTTATTAAAGTTTGCGAAGGATTAGTTGATTCAACAACTTTTTCACCTATTACTTTATCTTTAAGGGATGAAATAAAAGATTTTACAACGTTCAACGAAACATCAGCACCCAATAATGCACGCCTTATTTCTCTTAAAGCATCTTGGATATTCTCATCCGTTAAAGTGGAATTTTTTCCTGTTACAGAGATTATTTGCTGTAATTTTTCCGATAAACTATCAAACATAAATACATTCTACTATAAAAACAATAAAATATTAAAATCTTTATATCAATATAAAGATTGTATAAGGAAAACTAAAAATCGTTTTTTTTATGTGTATACTAAAAAATAACAAAGAAGAAATTATGAGGTAAGATAATGCAAGCAGTAGTAAATTCAAACATCGTAAAACAAGACAACATATCAGAAAAACTTGATTATTTATTATCTGATGTTAATTCAAACACTAAAAACGATGTTGAAAATTCAATCGTAGCGATGGGTGCAAAAGCAGTTAATGCTCTTGTACAAAAATTAAAAACTCTTAAAGGTTTGCAAAGAGGAATTGTTGCAATGAGCTTAATCAGAATAGGCGAAAGCTCAATTGCTCCCCTAAAAGCACTTGCATTTGAAGATGAAAATTGCCAATGGATGGCTGATTATCTTTTATCTGAAATATAATATGTTTTTAACCAATAAAAAAGGCGTACCACAAAGTACGTCTTTTTTTATATGTAAATAATTAGCATTTTGGATAACCTTTTATGGTAATGAATACAAACCAAAATAAACGCATAATCTTAGAATAAAAATTGTGCGTTTTTTGTGTAAAAAATCAAATGCAACATAAAAGGAGGAAAAATGACTATCAAAAGAAGTTTACTATCTGGCGCTACAATTGGTTTATGTGCACTTGCCTTAACCGTTCCAATGTCATTTGCGGCTTGTCCTGTAGCCAATGACGATTGCGGCTGCAATAAAAAAACAGAAATTGTAACACCGGACAACGCAACATGCTCAAAATGCAAACAAGCTGACTGTGCTTGTGAAAAGAAAAAAGAAAAATGCGATCCTTGCGAAAAACAAAAATCTGATTGCGGATGTCCCACAGGCGGCGCCGCTCCTTGTATTGAAACAAAACCCCTAAATCAACAAACTTATGCTTATCCGAATGCAATTTATTCAAATTCAAACACTGCACAAGTGGGGGAGGAGTTAAATAATGCAACTATCAACGATTCATTGTTAACACCAAACTACAGAGGTGTTCCTGTTGAATGTGGTTGTCCTACAGGCGGTGCAGCACCGGTTATAAGTGCTGACGCTATGCCAAAGTATGATTGTGACGCAGCTCCAAACGTATATTCGACCACCACAATGGATGTAATTAAAACATCAAAAGAACCATGCTCATGCCTTGGCTTTACAGGTGCTGCCGCTGACATTACAGCTCAACAATACCCCGATGTATTTGATAGCTACTGGGCAAGCAGCGACATCAATCGTTTAACCGAACAATGTGTTTTAGAAGGTTATCCTGACGGAATGTTCAAACCAAACAGAAAAGTATCTCGTGCAGAAATGGCAACCATGGTTGTTAAAGGTTACAATTTAGACGTAACATCAGATTGTGATTCATTAACATTTAAAGATGTACCTAAAAATCACTGGGCACATGACTACATTTCAAAAGGTGTAGCGGAAAACATGATTAAAGGTAAATCAAATAACACATTTGCACCTAATGAAAACATAACAAGAACAGAAGCTTTAACTATTATGGCAAAAGGTTTAAATTGTCCTATGGATGAAGCTAAAGCCGATGAAATTTTATCAAAATATAAAGACGGCGCTCAAGTTCCATGCTGGGCCAAAGAACACGTAGCCAAAGCTATCGATAACGGTGCTCTTAAAAACGAAAGAAATCAAGACTATATAAGACCAAACGACAAAACAACACGTGCTGAAGCAAGCTCTATGTTGCAAGGAATGAGAATTGCAGGCGGTTATGACAAATCAACAAAAACAGCCTCTCAAGACCTTGGCGGAAAAACTTATATAGAACGCGAAACAAAAGTTACAATTCCTACATTGCAACTATCAATGAATGATATTATTAACGCAAAACACGCAAACGTTGGTGAACAATTTGCCGCTAAAACTCTAAATGAAATAACAATCAACGGTCAAGTATTCCCTTGCGGTTCTACAGTTAGAGGTAAAGTAACAGAAGTTACAAGACCAAGCAAAAATAATCAAGGTGCTCTAAGACTATCATTCAATGAAATTATCAATTGTGACGGATGTAAAGCACAGTTGCCAAAACAAATCTTAACTGCACAAGTTGAAAGACAAAAAGATATTAATCCGTTGTTAAGATTGGTTCAATTCCCGTTCACTTGGACAGGTTCATTAATTGGTACTGCAGGCAGAACAATCGGTGGTGCCGCAATTGGTATTGCTAACGCCGCTGAAGGTTTATTAGATCAAACAGGTGTTGGTACATCTGAATTATTGTCAGGTAAATTCAAAGCTGCAGGCAGAAGCTATCAAGACGGTATTAAAACTACCCTTAAAGCTCCTGTTGACCTAACAAGAACTGCCCTATCAGGTACAATGGGCTTATTCCAAACTTCAGGCGAAGAATTAGCATATCTTGTTGATTCATCAGGAACACCTATTTCAAAAGTTAATCCTAAAGAAAAAGTAACTATTGCCTTTGGACAATAATAAAAAATCAGCTCTGATTTTTAGACTGCAAAGTGTTTTTGCAGTCTTTTTTGATTTTTAACTTTCTATAACAGGTTTCATCTTGTTTTTGAATTTAGTAGTTGAACCAAAGAACAACAAATCTACACTTCCAACAGGGCCGTTACGTTGTTTTGCAATTATAATTGAAGCTTTATTTTTTAATTCAGGATTTTCTTTATCATAATATTCTTCCCTATGCACAAACATTACAACATCCGCGTCTTGTTCGATTGCACCTGATTCTCTCAAATCTGAAAGCATAGGGCGTTTATCTGTTCTATCTTCAACTTTACGAGATAATTGAGATAAGGAAATTATAGGGACATTTAATTCACGAGCTAAAGATTTTAATCCTCTTGAAATACCTGAAATCGCTTGGTTTCTATCCATGATTGTCTTATCTTCAATCAATTGAAGATAGTCTATTATAATTAAACCCAAATCGGGATACTTTGTTTTAATTCTTCTTGCTTTTGCCCTTATATCAGACAATGTAACCCCTGATGAATCGTCAATCAATATGGGAGCTTCATGGAGTTTATTCATTACATCCGCTATTTTTTCCCATTCCTGTTCATTTAATTCACCTGTTCTGGCTCTTTGAGCATCAATTTCAGCTTCAGAGCATAGAATACGTTGAGTTAATTGCCCTGCTGACATTTCAAGAGAAAATATCAAAACAGGAACGTGCTGCTCTATACCTATATTTTGAGCAATATTAAGTGCAAAAGCGGTTTTTCCCATAGATGGACGTGCAGCAAGAATAATTAAATCTGATTTTTGGAACCCTGCAAGCATGGCGTCCAAATCATAATAACCGCTTGGAACCCCCGTATAAGAACCTTTATTATTAAATCTGAATTCAAGCTGCTCGACTGTTTCCATCAATAAGTTCGTAATCAATTTAACATCTTGAGAAGATTTTTGCTGCGCAATATCAAAAATTGTTTTTTCGGCAACCTCGAGCGCAACTTCAGCTTCAGGGTTTTTAAAAACCTCTTCAATTATGATAGAACCTGCGTTAACCAATTTTCTTTTAAGCGCATTTTCTTTTATAATTTGAGCATAATATTCGACATTTGATGATAATACATTATCTAAACCAAGCTCGCTAAGATATTCTATTCCGCCAATATCGTCAAGCTTATTTCTTGAGCGAAAATACTCAGCCAAAGATAAAACATCAGTCGGCTTATTTTGATTATAAAGAGTAAAAACTGCCTCATATATTAATTTATTTTGAGGGGAATAAAAATAATCAGGCTCTAAAATCTCAACAATTTTATTCATGCTCTCAGGATTAATTAAAATCGAACCCAAAACAGCAGCCTCAGCCTCAAGATTATGAGGAGGCAATCGTTTTATCATAGGAGAAGCAATTTTAGTTGATGTTTTTTGTGCCATTTATAATTCCATTCCTTTTTTTGAACAATTTTAGCATAAAAATCATACTTTTGTTTAGCGGTTTTCTAACTTTTTTATAATTCTTTTAATTATCCAAAAAAGTTAATATATCTGTGTTAGAGAAATTAAGCCAAAACCAAATTTAAAATATTTTTTATTATTTTAAATTACCAGTAACAAAAATGCTTAAGGATAAGCGCAAGAAGTAAAGGAGTATTGTCATGGCTGTAGTTATCAACACAAATGTGGATTCAATTAAAATCCAAGGACTTTTAACAAAGTCAACAAACAATTTATCTAAAGCAATGGAGAGATTATCTTCAGGCTTAAAAGTTAATTCAGCAAAAGATGATGCCGCAGGTACGGTTATTGCAGCTCGTATGCAAGTGCAATTAGAGGGCAATAAGACAGCACAAAATAACGTACAAAACGGCGATGCCATGTTATCAACCGCAGAAGGCAACCTTGATGTAATTCAAGACAACTTATCAAGAATTCGTGATTTGACCTTGCAAGCTAAAAACGGAACCTATTCAGCTGAAGAAATTCAAGCAATGCAAGATGAAGTAGATGAACGTA
>CALVET010000078.1 GCA_944326675.1 Candidatus Gastranaerophilales bacterium | reverse complement strand
CTAAGTTTGTCATTTCAGCTAAGTTAGCACCTTTACCACCAAGGAGGTTTCTCATATCCGCATTGCCTTCTCTAAAAAGCCATACACGTTTTTGCATTAATTTCCTCCAATTTCTATATAATTTTGTGACAATTTAGAATGATTTTAACAAAAAAATAACTGTTTTACAAACATAAACTTAATAAACTTTTACTTTAAAAATTTAAAAGAGGTTATAATAAACCTCTTTTAAATGCTAATCATTTAATTGTTTTTTAATACCGTCCAATACATCGTATAATTCCAGAACTTGAGCTTCACTTACCTCTACCAGTGGTCTTCTTACAATATTTTCAACAATTCCCAGTTTAGATAAAAGACCTTTAATCGGTGTCGGATTTGGCGCCATAAATATTTTTTTAAATAACGGAAATAAAATTTTATGCATATTCATTGCAGGAATTACCTGTCCTGCTTTAAAATTATGAATCATAGATTTTATTTCGTTTCCGACAACGTGAGAAGCAACAGAAACTACTCCATGGGCACCTAAAGAAAGCATAGGAAGAGTCAAACTGTCGTCACCGCAATAAATAGCAAAGTCGTCAGGTACAAGCATTTTAATCTCAGATATTAAATCAAGATTTGAGTTTGATTGCTTTACTGCCACAATATTTGAATACTCTTTAGCCAAAAATGCAATTGTTTCAGGCGACATATCAATTCCTGTGCGCGAAGGTATATTATATAAAATAATAGGGATATCAACACTTTTTGCAATTGCACCAAAATGCTCAATTAAACCTTGTTGTGACGGCTTATTATAATATGGCACAACAGACAAAATGGCGTCTGCACCCAATTCTTGAGCTTTTTTTGAAGAAGTTATCGCTGTATGAGTACAATTTGAACCTGCACCCATGATAACCTTGCATTGACCCGATGTGGTACTTTTTACGCAATATAACATTTCATATTCTTCATCAAATGTTAATGTAGGACTTTCGCCTGTTGTTCCTGCAACAACTATTGCATCTGTTTTTTGGTTCAATAAGTGTTTTGAAACTTTTTCAAGAGCCTTATAATCAACCGCTCTTTCATTATCAAAAGGCGTAACCATTGCGGTAACTACTTCACCTAAATCACATCTTAATGCCATGAATATTCTCCTTTTTAATATAAATCCATTTCAATAACTTTTTGAGCCAAACGCACCGTGTTAAGTGCTGCGCCTATTCTGAGATTATCAGCCACACAGAAAAATTCAAGTCCGTTATCAAAAGCGATTGATTTCCTTATTCTTCCGACATACACAGGATTTTTTCCCGCAGCATCTTTTGGGGTCGGGTATGTATAGCTTGAAATATCATCTCTTACTTCAACACCCCAAGTATTTTTCAATAATTCCCTTGCTTCATTTTCGTCAACTTCATTTTCAAATTCGACACTTACAGCTTCCGAGTGTCCTATATAAACAGGAACCCTGACTGCAGTACACGAAATTTTAACAGAATCATCAAAATGAAGAATTTTTCTTGTTTCATTTGTAACTTTCATTTCTTCTTTTGTATATCCGTTATCGCAAAAAACATCTATTTGAGGAATTACATTGAATGCAATCTCATATTTAAAAGCGCTCGGTTCATAAGGCATACCGACAAGATTTGTTTTAATATTTTCAGTAAGTTCATTGATTGCTTTTAAGCCTGCACCTGAAACTGCTTGATATGTTGATACTATTAATCTTTTAACTTTATATTTTTCATCTAAGGCCTTTAGGGGAAGCATAAGCTGGCTTGTAGAGCAATTTGGATTGGCAATTATTCCTTTGTGATTTTTCAAATCTTCATCATTTACACCTGCAATTACCAAAGGAACATCCTTATCCATTCTAAAGGCTGATGAATTATCAATAAACACACATCCTTTTTTAGCGGCAACAGGCGCAAATCTCTTGCTTGTTTCACCGCCTGCTGAAGCTAAACAAATATCCACATCATCAAATACATTATCATTAGCTTCAATTACCGTGTGTTTTTCACCCTTAAATTCGATTGTAGAACCTGCACTTCTTTTAGATGCCAAAAACTTAATTGAATTATATTCAACCTTATTTTCATCTAAAATGTTTAAAATTTCCCTACCTACAACTCCTGTTGCACCAAGAACGGCTAAATTAGGCAATCTTTTTGTCATATTATGTTCTCCAATCCGTATACAAAGTTGTTATTTTTAAATACATTTTCTATAGCCAAAGCAACGCCTGACATATAACATTCACGATTGATAGTATCATGATGAATTTTTAAAACTTGGCCGTCTGAGCCAAAAATTACTTCCTGAGAAGCAACAAACCCCGGCATTCTAACAGCATGAATTTGTATATGACCTTTATTATCAGCAACAAACTCACCACCCCTTGCTCCTTTTATATTTTCAGTTTCAGGACAATTTCCTTTTTTAAAATCAGAATTATTTTCAGCCATTAACTGAGCTGTCTTAATTGAAGTTCCTGAAGGAACATCTTTCTTTTGATTATGATGATATTCAATTATTTCAGCATTAGAAAAATATTTTGAAGCCTCAGCAGCAAATTTCATCATTAAAATTGCACCGATTGAAAAATTAGGAGCAATAACCACGCCTGTATTATTTTCGTTTGAAAGCTTTTCAATTTCCGATATTTGACTATCATTAAGACCGGTTGTACCAATAACAGATTTTATATTTAATTTAATATATTTTTTAACATTTTCAAAGATAATATCAGGCTGAGTGAAATCTACAACAACATCAGGCTTTGATTTCATTATTGCTAATTCAATATCGCCTTCAATAGTAATATCCTCAATCAAATTTACGCCAATATTATTCTTATCAATCGCGCAAACCAATTCAAAATCAGAACTATTAGTAACCATTTTAACAACTTCAGAGCCCATTTTACCCATAGCGCCGACTACTGCAATTTTAATCAAAATACCTCCTATAATTCATAGTTAACCAAGTATAACATAGCTTATTTAAAAAAAGCAAAAATATTAATGCAAATTTATAATATAATCACTTGTCTTATTTATTTTTTTATACTACGATAATTAAAAAGTGTTGTTAGTTATAATTTGTTGAAAGGATAATGCATGAGAGTAAACGGCATTAATGCTGTCCTATTTAAGGACAGCCAAAGAGGATTGACAAATAATTCTCTAAACAATTCGCACAAGCCGAATTTGGCAGAATTTGACAGATATTCAAAGATATCTTGCGAAGCTTTAAAGCTAAATAGCTTAAACTATGCAAAAACAGTAAAATTTACAGGTTCACTATTGGGTGCATTTCAAGAATTGAATACAGCCATGGTAACTTGTAAAACAAAAGATTCAAAAGGTGAAAGTGTCGGCTCAAGAGCAAGCGTTAATAAGCTTTTACACGACTAT
>CALVET010000077.1 GCA_944326675.1 Candidatus Gastranaerophilales bacterium | reverse complement strand
AAAATTGACTTCTGGAATATGATAGAGGAAGTCCTTGTTTTTGGTAGATTGTAAAATCTGTTGATTTTAAAAGATTATCCAGTTTTGGGTTATTATTTGAAAAGAAACCCTCAAACATTTGGATTATGTCTTGTTTTGATGTTTCTATGGGGGTGATTGTATGGTTGATTGAGGATTGGATGGAAGAGATGATTTTTTCAATTTGTAAAACATATCTACTGTATTCAGAAAATTCATCAAACACTTCTTTCATTTGCTCTAATTCATTTAGTATTTTATCTTTTTTATCTCTTGATAGAAGAGATATTATATCGGATTTTAAATTTAAACATTCAGAAACGAGAAGAAGTTTTGTATTAAAATCAACATCAAATTCCATAGCTTCATCAATAAAAGATTTATTATTTAGATATAAATCTCTAATTTTATTTGCATCAAAATTTTGGTAATTTTTAGCTATAAAAAGAGCTAAATCATTGCTAAAACATCTTGTCCCGTCATTATTTTTAAAATCAGCAAGAGCAACAAAATTATCAAAAAGATTAGGACAAAAATCCTGATTGTCACTAATATAAAAAGCTATTGATAAAAAATCGTATTCATCATCAGATACATCAATGTTATTTTCATCTTCGTATCTTTTTAATCTAATTGCAGTTTTTTTAGTATTTTCATCAACACACAATAAAGGAGGTAATTCACTTAAATCCTGAAAAAGTCTTGAACCATTTTTTCCCTCAATTTTTACCAATCTTAAAAAATCATCATAATATTCTAAATTATAAGCAGAAATTTCAAAAATTATATTTTCATCATCAATCAATTTATTTCCATTTTTATCTTTTAATTTTGATAATTGAATTGCTGCTTTTTGACTTTCAATTGGAGAAGAAGCAATTGAAATTATTGCATAATCATCACTAAATAATCTTTCGCCATTTTCTCCGCGCAGGCTGGCAAGTTTGATTGCAGAATTTTGACTGTCTTTATCCATCTGAACAAGGTCTATAATGGCCGGTTGTTTTGAAAAAAGCCTTTCACCATTTTTATCTTTAACACTTGTTAATCTTATCAAATTAGTATATTCATCCTTACTGCAGGATTTGAGAAACTCCAATAACTGACAACTCGGCAAAAAAAGCCGTTTACCTTTATCATCCTTAATATTTAAAATGTCATACATTGCTTTTTTTGTATGTAGATTAGATTTTTTTAATAAATCAATCAAAGCATTTGAAAAAAATAAACTATTTCCTTCATCATCTTTCATAGATAAAAAAGAATTTATATCAAAATCATTATCAGAAACGAAAAAAGATTGTTTTTCAGCTCCATTAGAAGATGTGTTGGATTTTTCATCACATTTTTTTAAAGAACCAAAAATTTGCCTTTTAAATATATTATTAAAACTGTTGACTGCTAAGCGCATATTTTACCTTAAATTTTTTGCAATTTATATTTAGCCATTAGTTGAATAATTCATTTAATTAAGAATGTTTATAATTTTATTATATTTCTAAACAAGCAAAAACAATAAAAAATAAATATTGCCATATTTTTAAAAAAATAAAAAATAGCCGATTTTATCAAAAAAAATGCAGGTATCCTAACTATGCTATCTTTTATGCCAATGGTAGCAGAAGAAGAAATAGCTTCGTTAAGAGGTCAGAAAGCAGCTGAAAATTTGGTTAATAATGGCAATTTAAGTTTCAAAAACAACAAGAAACAATACTTGCAGATAAAGCAAAATAAAATTTTATTTAAATAAAATACAACTTGAAAGTCGGACTGTTAAAAATAATAGTCCGACTTTTATGATAAAGATTTGTATTCACTTTTACTTGCCTATAAAGCTTACACCGCTGTTTTTGTTACCGCATCAAATATGGGGTTTATTACTTTTGCAATTTCTTCCAATTGCTGTGCACTTAGTCCTTCAACAGAACCTACATCAGGATGTACCATTCTTATTAATTGACGAAATACTTTTCTATCAGTAGGATTAAGCATAAAGTTTTTTATTGCCTCTTGTAAGGCTTGAATTTGAGCGGGGTCTACTACGTTTTCAGCTACATCATTTAATTCACTCAATACATCATCTAATGGTTCAACTTGTTTAGCATATTTAGTTTGTTTCCATTCCGTAAATCCGGAACCTCTTTGCGCATCTACATTCCTTGTAGTATTATCGGCAGAACCAGTTGCACCTTGTGATGATTCACTGCTATTTGATCCGCCGGCATGAGCCCCTGCATTTCCTGCGTCATCGGCTGAGTTTGCACCTGCTTGAGCCCCTGCATTTCCTGCGTCATCGGCTGAATTTGCACCCGCTTGAGCACCCGCTCTTGCTGCGTCATCGGCTGAGTTTGTACCCGCTTGAGCACCCGCTCTTGCTGCGTCATCGGCTGAATTTGCACCTGCTTGAGCCCCTGCTCTTGCTGCGTCATCAGCTGAATTTGCACCTGCTTGAGCACCCGCTCTTGCTGCGTCATCGGCTGAATTTGTACCTGCTTGAGCAGCTGCTCTTGCTGCATCATCGGCTGAATTTGCAGCAGCAGTAGCAGCTCCCGCTGCATTTCTTGCCGTATTTACCGCATTAACCGTTTGAGCCGCACTCATAGCAGCTAATGCTGCACTTTCACCAACTTCCAGTGCGCTTCCACCTATATCTTGCATAGCTTCAGCAGCCTGAGCGTCAGTTGTGGCATTATTATAATTATTCATACCGGTTATAGTTTCTCCAATTGCCTTGATACCACCATATATAGCAGTACCCAAACCAAATAAGCCAACTCCTGCAACTACGACAGGTCCGCCTATTATACATGCACCCGTTATCAAACCTGCTGCACCGGCTGTAATTACAGGATGCTCGGTAACAGCTGAAACAACACCTGAAACTTGTTCTTTAACTTTATCAGTTACACCTGTTACAAAGTTGCTAGCATTATCTTGAATACTTAAATCGCCATCATCCCAGCCATTGTATTCTGCTCCTTTTGCATTTTGATATGCAGTTTGTAATCTATTTATATAATTTTGTTCGGTTTCGCCGGAAAAATCATTTTCAATATCTTTATAAATTTCAGAACCAGTTACAGCAGTATAATTATCCATTATATTGGCAAGATCTTCATCGCTTGCATTACTAAACAAACATTCTACAAATTCATCTGCTGTTCCTAATTTTCCGGCAGTTGCATTATACATTTCAGAGCACAAAAGATTTATTGCTTCAGGATTACCTTGTTGGGCAGATTCTAACATTTTTTTAGTCATTTTGTCATATATTTTTGTTTTATCACTACCGGAAAGAATGCTGTCAATATCCTGAACAAAACTGTTTTCATATTCAGAATTATAATAATTTAATATATTTGCCCAGTCATCTGCTGACAACTCGGAATTATCCAACATTTGGTTAATGCCCGTTATATCGGCAACAAAAAGTCCATTTGCAGCATCATGCAATTGTTGAGCATATTGCTGAACCTGCTCATCAGTTAATGTAACATTCTGAGTATATTCTTGATTATCATCTCCGGTTCCTTCTGTATCTTCAGGCGGAACTGCTGCTGTCTCAGAAAGATCTACCAATACAATTTCTTGATTTGGATGTATTACCGTTTCGTTGTAATCCTCCAATAATACTTCAGGGTTCGCTTCAACCAATTTTTGATATATCTCTCTTCCTTCATCAGAATACAAAGACACACCATAAATGTTATAAATTAACCTTGATATACAATCTATATTATCGTCTTTATTCTTATCAAATTTATCAATAGTGACATAATATTGTCCATCTTCACTTTTTTGAATTTTATCAGCACTTTTGCCTTTAAAACATTCAGGCATTACGTTGCCCGCATTTGTATCGGTGTACACTTGATTCAAGTCTTGATAAGATACGCTATCAAGCACGCCATCGCGCGCACTTATTGTTCCGACAAGAGTCATTAATTCTTCATCATCGGGATCTAAACTATAATTTTGCGACAATTCCTGAACTAAAGCATTATTATCAAGCACTTCTTGCCCATCACTAAGAGATTCGCTAAATATTGAATTAATATCTTCTTCAGTTGCTTCTATCCCTTTAAGTTTTAAAAAATACACTAAATTTTGAACACCACTAACTGCTTCAGTTTCGCCCGCCATAATATGCCACACCTTTACTAATTATAAACTACAATATTTTAAACGTCACTTTAGAATAGAAACTTTAAAAAAAATAAGATTTATATTAATATTTCGTAACAAAACATGCACAAATAAGACCCATGTACCCGAATTTAAAACCCTAAAACCTTTAAATATCAAGGAAAATTTAAAAACAATTTTGAACGGTTGACGACTAAGTCTAATTTTAAATAAAATAAATATATGGAAATAAGGGTTTTAAAATATTTTTTAACAGTCGCCGAAATCGGCAATATAACAAAAGCTGCAAATTCTATGCACTTAACTCAACCTACTCTATCAAGGCAATTACAAGATTTAGAGCAGGAACTCGGGCAAAAGCTTTTTATTAGAGGCTCTAAAAACATTACTCTTACACCAGAAGGAATGATTTTAAGAAAACGGGCACAAGAAATAATAGAACTTGTTGAAAAAACAGAAAGCGAATTTACCTCAATTAAAGATGAGGTTGCGGGCGATATTTATATTGGTGCAGGTGAAACGAAAACAATAAAAATCATAGCCAATGTAATGAAAATATTACAAAATAACTACCCGAAAATTAAATTCCACATAGTATCAGGTGATAGTGAAGATTTATCGGAAAAACTTGATAAAGGAATTTTGGATTTTTGCATATTTATTGAACCCTTTATTCCTGAAAAATACAATTATATAAATTTGGCCGAAAAAGACACTTGGGGTATTTTATTAAGAAAAGATGATCCTTTAACAAAAAAGAAAAGTATAAAAATCGAAGATATTATAAATTTGCCGATTTTAATTTCAAGACAGGCAATTAAAAAAACTTTTAAAAACAATCCGATTATCAATTGGTTTGGCAAAGATTTTGATAAATTAAACATAGCAGGAACATATAATCTTTTATATAACGCAGCAGTTATGACAGAAGAAAAGATAGGCTACACTCTCGGACTGGATAGGTTAATAGCAGATACGCTTAACAGCCCTTTGGAGTTTAGACCGCTTGAACCCAAACTGGAGGTTTCAGTTTCCATTGCTTGGAAGAAAAACCAAGTATTTTCAAAGCCTGCAAAACTATTTTTAAAAGAATTACAAGATAATTTTAGCAATGCTTTTTAGGCATAATTAATTATTTAATATAAGTATTTGCTATTTCATGCTAAATCGTAAATAATAAGAACATAAAGAAGTATGAATTCTTATCGACTCTTTTTGTCTTATACATATTTTACGGTGTCAGTTTTAATCGTTATACCAAAGATTTACACTAAAATCTTAAAGGAGACTTTTAAATGAAAATAATCGAAAATCGAATTTTTGATGAAGAACGTTCCTTGTATAATTTAAAAAACGCTTCAGTGGTAAACTGCCTATTTAAAGGTAAAGCAGATGGCGAATCAGTTTTGAAAGAATGTCGAAATTTCGAAGTAAAAAATTGCTCATTTTCATTAAGATACCCTATGTGGCATGCAAAAAAATTCAGCCTTATAAATTCAAAAATAGACGAACTCACCAGAGCACCATTGTGGTATTCAAACGATGGAACAATAAACGATTGTAACATTTCAGGAATTAAATGTCTTAGAGAATGTAAGAAAATAAAAATTCATAATTCAAAAATTAACTCATCGGAATTTGGCTGGAAATGTAAAAATATTTCAATATCTAATTCAAAAATAAATTCAGAATATTTCTTATTTGAATCAAAGAATGTTGATATTGATAATATAGAAATGCAAGGCAAATATTCCTTTCAATATATGAGAAATTTATCAATAAAAAATTCAAAACTTGATACCAAAGACGCATTTTGGCATTCTAAAAATATTACGGTTAAAAATTCAACAATAAAAGGTGAGTATTTAGGATGGTTTTCAGAAAACCTAACACTAGTTAACTGTAAAATTATCGGAACACAACCATTATGTTACTGCAAAAATTTAAAACTCATAAACTGCGAAATGATTGACTGCGACCTTTCTTTTGAATATTCGGATGTTGAAGCAACAATTATAGGGCGTATTACATCTATAAAAAACCCTAAATCAGGAATTATAATAGCTGATTCCGTAGGTGAAATCATAAGAAAAGATGCAGTTAAAAAATGCAGCGGAAAAATTACAATCAGAAAAGAAGAAAAAATATCAGCATAAAACAAAGGAAAAAATATGGAAGAACTAAGAATTGACATGGGAAAATTAAATGACAAAGAAAAAGAATTCTACAAAAAAGAAATTCAAAATATATGGAAACTAAATCACACAATGCCTTATTCAAACGAATACAAAAAGCTTTTAGATGATTTAATTCCAACCAAAGGAAATAATACCGACATAAGAACCCCCATAAACGGAGTATGCCTGAATAAAGTCAAAATCGGAAACAATGTTGTTGTAATGAATGGCTCTTTAATAATGGCTTCAGGCGGAATAGTTATTGAAGATAATACAATGCTTGCAGCCAATGTTCAATTAATTTCAAATAATCATGATCTAGATGAAAGAGCAATAATAACCTGTTTACCCATTCATATAAAAAAGAATTGCTGGATTGGAGCAGGTGCAACTATTTTAAGAGGAGTAACAATAGGCGAGAACTCGGTTGTTGGAGCAGGTTCTGTTGTAACCAAGGATGTACCTGATAATGTTATTGTTGCGGGAAACCCTGCAAAGATTATAAAAAATATATAATAAAAAAGTAATCTAAAAGCAAAAGAGGGGATAATATAATTTATATTATTTTTTGTAATCAAAATTAACAATATTTAACAAACATAGGTTTTTATGGCAAATCAGATAAAAAATAATTTTTATATATAATATATTAATACAAAAAGAAAGGTTTGCTATATGCCAGAATCAGTTAAGCCCTTTACAAGTTTTACGTACAAAACAAAAGATGGTAATACAGTCACAGCAACAAAAAACAATAATATTGTTACACTTGTAGATAGCAAAGGTGAGACAAGACAACTTGAGCTAGAAGAATTTAAAAAAGAATTTATAAATAACTCACAAAAATTAGAAAAAACACCATCAAGCGATGTATTTAATTTAAACAATAGCGAAAACAAAACGACAGAAAAAACATATAAAAAACCTGGTATAGGAGCAACTATAGGAGGAAGCCTTATTGGGTCAATTGTTGCAAATATAACAAAATTCCCTTCTAAGTTAGCGGGTCCGAACATATTAAAAAAACTAAATCAACTAAGTGAAGGGTTATCCAGTGAACAAATTGCCTCAGTAGAAAATGCAGCCAACAACGCAATAAAATCAACCGGCCTTAAAGAAAAAGGGGTAGAAATAATTAAGGCAACAATGGAAAATGCTGACGAAATAGATAAAATTATGGAAAAAGAAATAAACGAAGGAATCTTTAAATTTTTGCCAAAAGGACTTAGAAGATTTATTTCCAAAGTCTATAGCGCAGCAATGATGTCTGGCGAAAACGCTTGCTATGCTTTTGCTAGTAAAAAAGTTGTATTGCCAGATAAAAAAATAAAATTATGCGCTTTTCATGAAATAGGACACGCAATGAATGGAAACTTAAGCAAAATCGGAAAAATACTTCAAAAAAGCAGAAATTTAAGCGTTCTTGCTCTTCCTATAGCCCTAATTGCTATGTTCACAACAAAAAAAGCAGAAGACGAAAAACCCGAAGGCAAGCTTGACAGTGCAACAACGTTTATAAAAAATAATGCCGGCAAATTAACATTCCTAACATTTTTACCAACTCTTCTCGAAGAAGGTCTTGCAACAATCAAAGGTAACAAAATTGCGAAAGAAATGTTGAGCGGTGAACTTGCAAAAAAAGTTGCAAAAAACAATGCTATAGCCTATACATCTTATTTATTATTGAGCATTTTATCGGGACTTGGAATTTATTTAGGGGTTAAAGTTAAAGATGCAATTGCAAAACCCAAAGAAATAGAAAACAAATAAAGCAATATTTAATCACATAAAATAGAGCGCATTCAATGCGCTCTATTTTTGTATAGAACATTTTATTTTTTAAAATCAAAAGGGTCGTATTTAAACGGTTTTTTATCAAATCTATTATTTGATAATTTCAGAAAATTATTTGTTGATTTCAATTCCAAAAATTTTTATATATTTTTTACTTTCTAATTTTTTTATATCTTTATTGTATTTTTTATATTTCAAAACTTCAAAAATAAACGGAATTCCAACTTTGCGAATAAAAGCTCCTTTTTGATAAACTTCTCTTACATCATCTTTTACTTTTTTAAAATCTACATTTTCAAGGATTTTTTGTTCGTATTCCAATGTTTTTTCCGTAATTATTTTAATTTTTTCTAAATTATTCATTGTATTAGTATCATGCAGCCTGTATGAAAATAATACTTCATTTAAAAATTTCATTTTTGAATATTTAGAAATTTGCATCATTAAATAATAGTCTTCCAAGGGTGCTTCGGGGGTAAATAAACCGATTTTATCAAATATAGATTTTCTTATTAAACATCCATTTGGAATATAATTACCTGAATATAATGTATAATATTTCCCAAATTTATCACTATTAAAATTGAATAGTTTTTGTTTTTGTTTATTTTCTGCTACTGTTTTATATTTTGCTATTTTTTTGTCATAAGTAATATTATAATTTTTATCAAGATAACAAACTTTTGAATTTAAATCTATGTATTCATTATCGCCAACACATAGGGAATAATCAGGATTATTACTTAAAAAATCAATCTCTTTTTCAATTGCGCTTGGTTTTGCTATATCATCCGATGCTATTATATAAATAAATTCGCCTTTAGAAATATTTATGAGCTTATTTAAAGTTTTGCAAGTTCCTTCATTTTCTTTTGTTTCAAAATGAACGTTGACAAACCTTTTTTCACACTCGGGTTTTAATTCTTGAATTTTTTGCCAAGTTTTATCTTTAGATCCGTCATCTATAATAATTAATTCAATATTTTTATAAGTTTGATTAATTATGGATTTTATAGTTTCTTGAACATAATTTTCATGATTGTATGAAGATATTATTACTGAAATTAAGTCTTTCATTATATGTCCTTAAATTATTTTCTATATATATGATATTTTTTTCTTAAATTTTGTCTCACTTTTTTATTTGGAATAATTCTTATTCCAAATCTCAAAAAGTTCATTTTTAACACTTTGTTAAAAGATTTATTTAAACAATATTGTTTAATAATCATATTTAATTTCGAAAACTCTACATCATTATCAAATTCTGATTTATTATTTTTATAATTACATTTGAAAAAAGTGATATTTTTAGTTAACTGTTTTGTTTCTAATTTAGCAATATTACTATTTTTAATATAAATTAAATCTATATCTTTTTCAGGATAACGTTTTTTTATTAAATTAAATCCTTTTATTATATCTTCTTCACTAATCAAATTATGATTTATAGTAGGTATTTCCAAATACACAACTAAAATTTTATTAGATTTTTCTATATCATCTATTAATCTGGTAATTCTTCTGGCATACTTTTCTTTAACTTGATTATACATCTCGTCAAAAGGAATATCTTTTCTAAAATCATGGTTAAACGTAATATCATTATATTTATTATGATAAGCATTGCAATTAATACTTTTTTCTACAAAAGCATATTCTAAATCATCCTTATTAATAAAATTATTAAAATCGTTTGCAAGAATTTTACATCTTCCTATGAAATCTGTTCCAAATAACCAATCTAAAGGATAAGATACAAATTGAAGAAAGTTTACTCTTAACAATTGCGAACAAGAGCATGCTTCTCCAATGCCAAAAATTAAATCATATTTATGTTTTTTAAATATATTCATTATATGTCCTCGAATTTATATCTTTTAATCTTTTTTAGTTTAAAATTAGATTTGAATTCATAATTTTACTATAAATTTTATCTTTTAATCCGTTATCTATAATTATTTATTTAATATTTTATATATTTAATTAACTATGAATTTTATGGTTTCTTAAACACAATTGATTTTATGAAGGTAACATTACAGATACCAATTTTAGATTTTAAGTTGCCCATATTCTTTAAATGTGCCTTTTAATACTTTTCTTTTTATTAAAATATTATCTAAATAATTTGCTAATGAGTATAAAAATTTTAGTTTATATTTAAAAATATTTTTACTTAGTGTGTAAAATATAAATGTTGAAAATTTCCACCTTTGTTTGTAATTTAATTTTGCTAAAGTTAAAAATGTAGCAAGATTTGAGATATTATTTTGTATGTTATCTGATTTATACAAACTATAAATTATATAATAATATAAAAGACCTGTATATCCATCTTCAAACCTGCTCAACATATCGCAACAGAAATTAAAACTTTTTTCATTAAATAAAAAAGGTTTAAATCCATGTAAGTGAATGATAATAGCATTATCATTTTTTCCCCAATAAGGTTTCCAATTATATTCTATAGGTAATTCTTCAAAATCATTTTTGTATAGTTCATTAAAAAATCCTTGATCCCAGCATTCTTGATACGGTCTTTCTTTATTTTTTAATTTTTCTATTAATATTTCTCTTCTTTTTTCAAGTTCTTTTAAATTTAATAACATTACACCGGCATTAAAATATCTATAATTTTTTATAATATCATAACTTTTAGAAAACTCAGGAGCAGCCGCAAGAGTTTTAGTATACAAATTATCAATATCTTTCATAAATATTGTATCTATATCTGAATATAAAATTACTTCATCTTCTTTTTCAAATTTTGGTATTTCAAATTTCATGAAGTTGCACGCTACTTGCTTTAAATTTAAATTCTTAAAATTACATAATTTGTTATAATCTTTGTCATAAAAATTTTCCAGCAAATTATAAAAACTGAGCTTGCAAATATAAACTTTTACATTATATTTTTTTAATATACTGTATAATTTGTCTTCTACATTTCCGTCATATAATGCATATAAATCCAATGTTGTATTTTTTCGTGCAGATTGTAATGCAACATCAAGCATATTCATATAGGTTTCATTATTTTCAATATCGTTATTAAAAGTAAAATAACATTTCATTTTTTAATCCTTTAATAATTTTTTTATACCTTCTTCTAAACTATATTTTGGTATCCAGTTTAATTCTTTTTTTGCCAGTGTATTATTTAAACAATTTTTTTGTATATCAAAATTTCTTTTAGGCAAATATTTTACTTTTGGTCTTAAGTTAGTAATTTTTTGTACAATATCTACTATATTGTTCATTGTATAAGAAGTTCCTGTAGAAATATTAAAAATTTTAGTTTTTGTATGCTTAATACTAAGCACAAGAGCATCTATGACATCATCAATATAAATATAATCTCTTTCTATATTTCCATCGCCATATATTTCTACTGTTTCATCATTTTTCAATTTATCTATTAAAACATTTATAAAACCTTGTTTTTTATTAATGTGGTTTTTTCCATATGGATTTGATATTCTCAGGATAGTGTAATCTAAGTTTTCAAACTTATAAAATGATTCCATATAGTGTTCTATTGCAAGTTTATTTATAGAATAAGCGTAATATGGTTGCGGGAAATCTTTTTCGGTATGTTTATTGCTACTATCGCCGTATATGCTGCCACCTGAAGATGCAAATATTATTTTTTTTACTTTTTTATCAACGCAAATATTTAAAAGTTTTATGGTAGGTATTAAATTTGTTCGGATATCATATTCTATTTTATGCCTATCATTATTAGGTGTAGTTGTCGATATTAAATGGTAAACTATGTCTATGTTGTTAAATATATAAGAATAATCGTCTATATTTTCAAAATTTCCAACTATAAAATTTATATTTTTATTTTTTATATCCAAACTTTTATTATCAAAAACAACTATATTATGATTTTGCTCTAAAAGTTTTTTTATTAAATTTTGTCCAATAAAACCACAACCACCGGTTATTAAAATATTCATACAATTATCTTATCAAAAATTTGGATATTATTACATAGTTTTTAATAAATATTCAAAATTTGAATATTTATCTTTTGTTTCATCAAACTTAAATATTCTGGATAACTTATGCAAAGGAGTCATTTCCATAATTTGTTTCAATCGTTTTTCAGAATATTTATTGTATAGTTCCATTTGCAAAACATGAAAAGGTACATCGCTATAAAAAGGTACTTTACTCCATTCTTCTTTGCATATATGATTGCAATTTATTGTTAGGTAGAATAATAAATGTATCAATTGATATATAATAACTTCATCTTCTTTTTTTAAATACTCTTCTATTAGTAATATTATATATCCACATATAGGATTTTTATTAGATTTGCAGTAAAAAAAAGAACTACATATAGGCATATAAGAAATTCCGCCTAATATTTCAGGTATAGAAGAATATACGAAAAAATTACTATCTGAAATATAATCTGGCATTGTATTAGACATATATATTGTTGAATCTATCCAATAACCACCATACTTGTATAATAGGCACATTCTGATGTAGTCTGAAAAAAATGCATTTGAAATTTGTTTTTTCTTATATTTTTCCAATATATAATCAGGAATATCTATATAGTCTGTAAGATTTTTTTCATCTAATTTAATAATTTTTTTATTTTGACAATATTTTTCTACAGACCTATTACACAATTTGATTACATCAGGTGCATTATCCCAGCCTTGGAACCATAATTGCCATACATAATTACTATTTTCAATATCTTTAAAGTCTACAGATTTTAAATTTTTAGTTAATACATATTTATATTTTTCAATATATTTGAAAGCTTTTTCTAAGCTTATAGGAAGAGTTTTATATTTTCGCTTCCATCTAAAAATTTTTTTATTAAAAATATAAATTTTTAGGTAATGATTAAATCCATTTTGTATTTTTAAAATATTGCATATATTAATATTCATTAACAACCTCAACTACTTTTTCTATTTCATCATTTGTCATAACAGGAGATACTGGAATACTTATAATAGTACTATGTATTTCTTCTGATATTGGATAAGATAAGTTATTCCATTCTCTATATGCTTCTTGTTTATGAGGTGGCGTTGGATAATGAATAATTGTTTGTATCCCATTATCAGTTAAATACTTTTGAAATTCATCTCTATTTTCTGTTCTCACTGCAAAAACATGCCATACATGAGAATTTTCATCATAAGTTTTTGGCAAAATTATTTTTGGATTTCTAATATTTTCTCGATAATATTTGGAGATTTCTCTACGTTTTTTGTTATCTTCATCCAAATACTTTAATTTAACGTCTAATACAGCTGCCTGAATTTCGTCTAACCTAGAATTGACACCTTTATAAATATGGTGATATTTCCTATCACTTCCGTAATTAGCAATAGCCTTAACTTTTTTGAATAATTCTTCATCATTTGTAGTAACACATCCGCCATCACCCATACAGCCAAGATTTTTCCCAGGATAAAATGAAAAAGCTGAAGCATCTGATAAATTCCCGACTCTTTTGTTTTTATATACAGCACCATGTGCCTGAGCAGAATCTTCAATGACTTTTAAGTTATATTTTTTAGCTATTTCCCAAACTTTATCCATTTGTACAGCTTGACCATATAGATGAACTACAATTATTGCCTTCGTTTTAGGTGTAATTTTTTCTTCTATTAAATCCGGATTAATATTATATGTGTTAATATCAGGCTCTACAAGAACAGGTATACATCCGTTTTCAGAAATGGCAAGAATAGTTGCTATATAAGTGTTTGAAGGTACTATTATTTCATCTCCTTCTTTAAAGCCATAAGCTCTTATTATCAAATTTATAGCATCAAGCCCATTTGCAACACCAATACAATATTTAGTGCCGCAGAATTTAGCAAAATTTCGAGCGAAAATTTCATTTTCTTCACCTTGTAAATACCAGCCTTTATCAAGGATGGTTTTAATTCTTAAATCAATCTCATCTCTAAAACGATTATTTATTTTCTCTAAGTCTAAAAATTTAATCATGATTATTCCTTTATTCGTTATTCCAAATAAAATTCAATTTGGGTGAACAAGAACATCCAATATTTGTCTTAAAATTACACAATCCTATATTGGGAGTACTGTCTTTTGTTGCTGTTCCTACACTAATTAATTCAATATTTTTCTTATTTGAATAATACTCAAAAGTTTTAAATGATATAAAATTCATTGGATATAATTTATCATACTTTTGTAAATTACCCCAATATACAACGTTAACTATTCTGGAAGTAATTTTTTGCACATAAGCTGAAGCTATGTTTTCACCTTCTATATTTTTTACTAGAAAAAAGTCGGATTTAATAATATTGTTTGTATTTTTGATATCGTCTAGTGACATTTTTTCTCTTGTCATATTTATTCCCTTAATTTAACGCTATCTTGTTTAATTTCTATCCGTTTTTATTAATAATTTATTGCAAATATTTCTTTAAACAAATTGTATCAAATGTTGACCATTTTTTCCTATCTATACATTCATACCAAATATCTTCTTGTTCTTCAATAAATTCTAATCTTTTATAAAAATCATCATTGATTTTTTCTTTTGGAATTACAACTACACCTGAATCATCACACACTGCAATAGAGTTTTTATAATATTCTCTGCGTTGTTCGATAATTTTTTTATCCATTTCAATATCAGGTTTATTATTAACACATCCAATTGGAGTGAAGCCATCACACCAAATGGGCCAATTTTCTTTAATTAAACGAGGTATATCTCTTAGTTTTCCTTGTACAACTACAGCAGAGGCTTGTTTATAAAGAATTAAATATTTTGAAACTAAATCGCCAAATATTGCCTTATTATCGCAATTAAAGCATTCTATTAAAACAACTTCTCCTTTTTTAACATTTTGAATTTGTTCGTGTACATCCCAATTTGACCCTTGCCAAGCGTATATCCAACGCAGTGGCCCTACGCAAAAATGCCCCCTATTTATTGCTTGAACATTTTCAATTGCACCTTTTTTATACATTGCATCGGCAACTTCAGTAGATGACACTCTATTTTCTTTTAGATAAGAAATCATCTTTTCTTGTAATTCAATCATATTATCCTCGCTAACAATTTTTCAAAATTTGCATTTAATAAATCTATTGCACCAATATTTTTATAATATAAATAGGCTTCTTCTTGTGAAAAAAACGGATAATCGGAGCCAAATAATACGCACTCTTTAAACGAGCTATTTAAAGAAAACTTTATAGCGTCATTTATATAAAGCAATCCTTTATTGAACTGTCCTAGAATTGTTTGCGTCAAAGAAAAATCCAGCCATACATTTTTTTGAAAATTGCAAATTTTTATAAAATCATTAATTAAATATCCGCCAGCATGTGAAAAAAGAAAAGGTGTATCTGGAAAATTTCTTGCAATTTCCCAATAATCATAAGCAGTCCAATATGGCTCGTTCAATGTGTCAATTATGATACATTTAGGCTGATTAAGACTTATCGACTCTATTACTTCTAATTTGGTATATTTTTCTCTTCTTGGATGATATTTTAAATATTTGTGTGGTAATTTTGTAGTTAATTCGCCATATTGAACATAATAGAAAGATACATAATTTTCATCCTTTAAATTAATTGCTTTTTTATTTGTAAAAACATCATTAAATAAAGGCTTTCCTTCTAAGCCAATTAAAAAGCCCCCCTTTTCATTATGTTTATTATGAATGTGTGAATCAAAAAACATTTAAACTTCTCCAAAAATAAATTTTATCATTTCTTTTTCCTTTTCATTGATATATTCTTTTGTCATAATATCCCTTGGACCTTCCAGAATTTCATACCCCAAACGCGCATTGTCATTGTCAATTTTTTTAAAAATGTTACCTTTTTCTATGTTGGCTCTATCAAAATATCGACTTATTATTGAATTATCCAAAAATTTTAAAAAATTAGATTTATTTTTAACTTCTAAATTTTCAGGAAAATCATAAAAGAATAACAAAGAAGATTTCTGCGTTTGCGGATGCAAGCCTTCTTTTATTTTTGCACCATTTTGAACTTTAATTAAATCGCTTATATAATCAGCACCGGATGCAATATCAACTAAATCAGACGCAATAAAACCGCTTGACCTTGCACCTATTTCAACAGGAGAAAGCGTGCCGTCTTCTTTTAATATAACCTCTAAATGACCAAAGGAAGAACTAAAATTAAGTGATTTGTAGCATTTTATTGCAAATTGAGCAATTTTATTTTGTAATTCAATAGGTTCTGAATTGTAATGCAACTTTACTGCAATTCTATTGTTTTCTGCGTGTTTAGTGTGGGTTTTTTGCGAAATTGCATACACCGATACATTGCCATATTTATCTCCAAGCATCTCTACAGTATGCTCTACACCTTCCACAAATTCTTCAACTACAACAATATTGTTGCTTGCTTCGTCTTTGGCTTTATTGAATGCAGTTTGCAGTATATCGCTTGAACTATTTTTTGCAATAATGGTAATACCTCTTGATGAAGCAGAATTATCGGGCTTGATAATAAGTTTATATTGTTGATTTAAATTATTAATCTCATTATCATAATTTATAAATTTTTTTGAAAATCTGTTTAATAAACCATCATTGTCCCATTTTTTTGTCATCATTGATTTAGATGAAGAATATTTTAAACCCTCAGGCGTAATTGTTGCTAAGCCAATGGTTTCATTAATTTTGGCAACCGATTTAACGGCTAAATCAATTGAGGTATATACAAATACTACTTTGTCTAATATATTATCTTTTTTTAGGGCTTCTACTATTGCATCTGCGTCTTTTACATCAATTTGATAGTGTTTGTCGCCTTTAATTTGAGGTTCTTTATTCCAGTCGATAACATAAACCAAATAATTTAATTTTTTGAATTTACTATAAATACCATAATTAAGCTTATTTCCGCCTAATAATAACATAATTTTTTTATTCATTTTTACCTTCAATTCACAAATATCACTATCCGTTTTTAAAATTTATTTTTTTACCTCTACTAAAAAATCATCATAATCTCTTATATATTCATTTTCATCATAATGAGTACTTGCAAGTATCATCAATTTACAACCGTATGAAAAATGTCTCATTTCTCTCCACATATTTTTCCCAATATACAGACCTTTATCTGGACGGTTTAACCAAACTTCTTCTCTTGTTTTTCCATCATCCAATACAAATTGGCACGCTCCATCAATAGCAACAATTATTTGTTCCAATTCTTTGTGTGCATGCTTTCCTCGTTCTTGGTCCGGCAAAGTATCATAAATATAATAGACTCGTTTTATATCAAAAGGTACATTTTTATTTCCCTCCAAAGAAACGAGCTTACCTCTCTCGTCTCCAAAAACTTTCATGTCTATTATTTTGTAGTTCATTTTCACCTTCCGGTTGTTATTTTATCATAAATTCTGCTTTTTGTATTATTTATCACATATTGTATCTTCAAGGGCTTCTTTTGTTGCTTCTAAATACGCATAACCAAATTTTCTATCCGGTTCCAAATGTGCTCCTTCTGCCCATTCATTCCAAGCGTTTATAAAAAATATTTGTTCTTTTTCATTATGATTTTTCTTCGTCCATTTGATTACATCTATTAACCATTTTTTATACAGACCAGGTGTTGTTGGAAATACCCAGCCTCCCTGAAAAGCTTTTCTTGCAGAATTATCCCAAGAGGGAAACACTGTTTTAAACATTGGATACTCTACTTCAGGCATAAATTTGTTATTCTGAATTGCATCTTCCATGTCAAAAACCTTTGACATAAATTTTGGATTTAATATTTTTCCTTCCAAGTTTATTTCTTTTAAGTTTTCGTGAGAATTTGGATAAAATTCGACACTAGCATCCATACCGTATATTGTTGAATCTTCATTACCAAATACTTTTGCTCCAATAATATACAATTCACCTAATCCGTTTTCTTGTGCTAATTCTCTTAAGCGTTTTACAAAATATGTACTTTCTTCCTGCTTAAATAATTTTGGATTATAAATTATTATAAGAGGTTTATTATCTATTTTTATATACCTTTTATCTTTTAAAAACGGCAAAATATCAAAAAAGAATTTGTCACAATCTTCATAAGAAAATTTTTGTTCCATCATTATTTCTTTATTACCGCCATCCCATTGTTTTGCCCAATTTTCATTTGCCCAACATAAAGCAAAAGGGAAATCAAGTTCTTTATTGTCGAGATAATTAAAAAGCGGGGTTTCAAGTAGTCTTTTTCCACCTGAAAACCAGTAATAATGAAAACAAAATCCATATATTCCGTACATTTTGGCAAGTTCAATCTGCCTGTACATAACTTTATCGGTTGACAAGTCATAAAATCCCACATCTATAGGAAGTTGAGGTTGATTATGCCCCATAAATTGTGGTTTCATTTTAGTAACATTAGTCCATTCCGTAAAACCACGTTCTATAAATTTGTCATTCAATGGTATGGTATGAAATTGTGGTAAATAAAAAGCTATTGGTTTTATGTTATTATTGTTAGTATATGGCTTATTGGTTATTCCAACAAAATCTTTATTTTCTTCATTATACAAGAAATCTAATATTTGGGTTTTTGATACTTCGCATTTGTTTTTAATATTTATCTTGCTTTTAAAAGAAATACCTAAAAACTTGCACTTTAAGAGTTTATATGTATTAAAATTTTCAAATTTTATACTAAATATATTTTCCAAAAAATTCATTACTCTAAACTCTCCTGATGTAATTTTTAATATTTTTAATTAAACTAAAGCACTTTTTAAAGTGTGTATTTGCGAAATAACCTCTATTACTAAACAACGCAGTTAAATTTACTCTCCATGCCATTATCATTCTACTATAGCGAGAAATAAATAGCAAACCAAGACGAGCAAAACAAAAAACCATAGCACTTTTTAAGCAGCCAAATATTGATTTTTAAATAAATAAATAAAACCTTTATTTGTGCCACCACCACTTATTGTGCTTCGGACCTTTTTTATGCGGATGGTGTTTTGGGTGAGGTTTTGGTTTATGTTTTTTTGGCGGATGATTAAACCAATGATGATGACAATCGTCACTGGTTGAATTTACCATAACTTCAGTATTTTCATTTCTAAACCCAAACCATGTAAAAGCAGCATCAGCGCTCGGCATTGCAAAAAACATCAAAACCGAAAAGCAAATGCACAATCCGAAAATCTTTTTCAACATCAATACAATCCTCATTAGACTTTTTACAATTATCTTATTTATTACTATTGATGTCAAGAAAACAAAAACTAAAACAAAAGGATAAACAACAGGATATATGTGATATACCCTGCATTATAATAGTCTATGTATTGTTAATAAATCCCTGTACAAAATAAATAAAGCCCATAAATAAAACTTTTTTTGAATTTCAATAAAATGTTTTACAAAAATTTATATAATAGCAAAAAACACTTTCACGTTTTTTTAAAAAAATAACCATGCAAATACAAACTCTAAACTTTAACCCTCGCTTTAAAAGCACAAAACAAAACAGAATTTTGTGCGAAAAGATGTTACAAAATTACAGAAAAGAATATCCGAAATACTTCCACTCAAACAGCAGAATTGAATATTTATCAGCTCGTCACAAAAGTGATGAAAAATACAACAAAATATCTGCGCAACTTGAAAAACTTGCAAAAAAATACTCAGCTGAAATTGAAAGAACAAGGGCACAATACAAAGAACATTACGCCAGTTGGGATGATTTTATAGAAAGTATTGATAGGGCAACAACAAGATACAAAGCCGCCAATTGCCAAGAACAGGCAATATTATTACAGGATATATTTTTAAAACATGGAAAAGAAGCACACATTATTTCAATTGTTTTGCAAGATAAAAACGGAAACACAAAAGAAAAAAACGCAACCCATGTATTTGTTGTGACAGGCCTAAAAAAAGATGCAAAACCGCAAAACCCTGATAGCTGGGGCAATAAAGCAATTATTGTTGACCCTTGGGCAAATTTCATAATAAGCGCTAAAGAAGGTTTAGATTATTACACAAGAGCATTTGATTATAACCCCAAGGAAGATACAATTAAATTTTATTGCAAAGATTTAATAAACATTAAAAGATATCTTTCTAAAACTTGGGTTATTTAATATTTTATTAAAATATTCGTCAATACATAAATAATGTGCTAAAATTGTTTTAACTGTTATGAATATAATCACGGAAAAAAAATTAGCCGCAGGACTTTCCATAAGCTCAAATGCGCTTATAATAATTTTAAAACTTATAGCAGGAGCAATTTCAGGCTCTATAAGTATAATTTCAGAAGCAATTCACTCTCTGAGTGATTTTTTAGCCTCTGTTTTAACCTTTTTTGCCGTTATGAAATCATCAGAACCGGCTGATAGCGAACATCCCTTTGGACATGGAAAATATGAAGATATGTCCGGTTTTATTGAAGGCGGTTTGATAATTTTCGCTTCACTTTTTATTATCTATGAATCAATCAAAAAAATTTTACTTCACCAAAATACAGAAATGGACACAAATCTGGGTATTTATGTCATGCTATTTGCAAGTTTAGCTAATATTTTTGTTAGCAGCGTATTATTCAGAGTTGCCAAAAAAACAGATTCAATTTCACTTTTTGCAGACGGAGAACATTTAAGAACCGATGTATATTCTTCTTTAGGAGTTATGCTTGGCTTAATCATAATTAAATTAACAGGAATATACATTCTTGATCCGATTATTGCAATTTTAGTAGCTATATTCATATTTAAAGCGGGTTATTCTATATCAAAAGAAACCCTAAACAATCTTTTAGACGGCTCATTACCGCCATCAGACATCAAAACAATTGAAAACATTATTGATTCATATAAAAACAATCAAGTTGTAGGCTATAAAAACCTCAAAGCAAGAAGGTGCGGTCCATCAATCGACATTGAATTAACCGTTCTTTTCCCTCCTGATATGCCGATAATTAAATGCCATGATATTTGCGACGAAATCGAAGAGTTAATGGGTCAAAAATTAAAAAATGTCACCATCATGATTCATTCGGAACCTGAATGTCAAAAACACACAATAAGGCACTAAAATGCATAAAAACTTGGTAGTTGGAGCAGGAATTTCAGGTGCGGTAATAGCAAATCTACTGGCTCAAATTAAAAAAGAAAAAGTTCTTGTAATAGATAAAAGACAACATATTGCAGGAAATATTTTTGACTATAAAGATGATAAAACAGATATTACAATCCAAAAATACGGCCCCCATTTCTTTCACACAAACAAAGATAAAATATGGAAATTTTTGTCAAATTACACAAATTGGCACTACTACAAGCACAAAGTTCTTGCAAATACAGGAAAAGAACTCATAAATCTACCGTTTAATTTAGCAGGTATAGAGCAAATTTTTCCTAATGAAGCGCAAGATATAAAAAATGAACTAATAACAGAATACGGATATAACAGTAAAATTTCTATTTTAGATTTAAAACAAACAAAAAATAAAAAAATACAAATCTTGGCTGAATATATTTATGAAAACATATATAAAAACTATACAACCAAGCAATGGGGAAAACAAATAGGGGAATTGGACAACGGTATTATTTCAAGAATACCTGTTTATATTAACTACCAAAGCGGATATTTTGATGATAAATATCAGGCAATTCCATCTAAAGGCTACACAAATCTTATTAAAAATCTTTTAAATCATAAAAATATTACTATTAAACTAAATACTGATTTTAAAAATATTGAAGAAAAATTTGAAAGAATATTTTACTCAGGCTCTATAGATGAATTTTTTGACTATAAATTCGGAATTCTTCCGTATAGAAGCTTAAAATTTGTAAATAAACTGCTAAATAAAGAATATTATCAGCCTTCATGCGTGATTAATTACCCAAACAATCATAAATTTACAAGAATAACAGAACATAAATATATTCTTGATGAAAAATCCGATAAAACAATTATTACTTTGGAATTTCCAAAGCAATTTAAAGTTAATCAAAACATAAGATATTATCCGATTTTAAATCAAGAAAATAATTTACTTTATGAAAAATATTATAAAGAAGCAAATAAAATAAAAAATTTATACTTTATAGGCAGGCTCGGCAGATATAAGTATTACAACATTGATAGCGCAATAGAAAATGCAATTGAACTCTTTTTAAAACTTTAAAAATAAAAAAATGTTAAGTTTTTGCAATACTAAATAAAAAAATATAAAATTAAACACAAGCAAAGGCAATAAAACATCTTCAAATGTTTTATGTAATTAGCGTGTTGTGATTTGTGTTAAAGCGGTGAAAAAGTATGAAAATAAAAACTATTGGCATGCCTGTAAATTATAGCGGCTATCAATCAAACAAAAAAACTTCAACAAAAAATAACATCATAAATCAAAAAAACAAAAGCGAATTAAGCAAACATTTTTACCAAATACCTTTTGCAAGAAGATGGAAAGAACACACAAGCTGGGGTGCAACAATTGATTCATACAATAAAGATGTAAGTTTTAAACTTTTCACTTTTCCGGATGCAAAAAATGTAACAGTTAAGGTTGAAAAGAAAAACACAGGCGATATTTTAACTTTTCCTTTAGAAAACAAACAAAATGGTATTTTTCAAACAGCAAAACCAATACCATCCTCTTTAGTTCAAGAAAACGACAGATATTACTACGAAATCAAAAAAGCAGACGATTCAATAGTGCAAGCTTCAGATCCTTATTCATTTATGATTGACCCTAAAACAGGTAAATCTGTTATATATGACCAATCAAAATACCAATGGCATGATGAAAATTGGTATACAAATAATTCTCATAGAATTTCAAGACTCGCAAATTCAAAAAACAAACTCACAAGAGTCAATGACGCAAGAATATATGAGTTAAATATAGCAACTTTTACGAAAAACGGGGATTTTAATTCAGCAGCAAAAAAACTAGAAACAATAGCCAAAAAAGGATTTAATGCAATTCATGTAATGCCTGTTGAAGAAACTCTTGATTATTTCAACTGGGGATATGACGGAAGATATAAAACGGCAGTTGCACAAAATCTGGGCGGCGCAGACAACTTTAAAAAATTTGTAGACATGGCACACAGTAAAAATCTTAACGTAATTATAGACATGGTGCCAAACCACCTTGGACCTGAAAGACAAAATTTGAGAGAAACAGGCCCATATATAAAAGGCGGCAACGCATTTGGAGATGCTTGGAATTACGAAGGAAAAAATTCAACTTATGTCAGAGATTTTATGGTAAATTCAGCACTTTACTGGATTAAAAACTACCACTGCGACGGAATCAGATTTGATATGACAAAATTTATGGATTCCGATATAACAATGAAACAAATTGCAGCAGAACTCAACTATCATTATCCCGATGTTTTTCTGATTGCAGAAGACGCTAGAAATGCAATAGCTTCCAATGGGGAAAGCTATTGGCAAGATTGGTCAAAAAAACATGATGAAAGGGTTTTAAGCAAACTAAAACCCGAAGAAAACTCACCTTCAATGGATGAAAATACGCACAATAACGTAATAGAATCCATGGATCCCGAAAAAGGAAGAACAAATTTAGCAAGGCTGGGCTTTAACACAGAATGGGATTTCAACTATTTCCACACATTAAAAAACCATCTTTATGGCAGCTGCAACCTTGATGAATTATATGAAGCATGCCTGCAAGGTCAAACAAGACTAAAATACGTTATGAGCCATGATGAAATAGGAAACTACGAAGGAACAAGACTGATTCCTAAATTAATTGTACCTATGCTGCATTTAAACGAAAACGTAGAATTAAATCAACAAGATTTAGAAAGAGCCGAAAAGCTTGCTCAACTTAAAAATATAGATAAAAGACAGGCAATCTCCTATGTCATTTTGCAAAAAGCACAAATAACAAGTGAAAAACTGGTTGATTTATACACAGAAGGCAAGCTGGATGAATACGATGAATATGATTATGAAAGCTTCTATTATAATGAACTGCAACCATTAGGAATAAGAAAAGAAGCATACATCACCCCCAAAAAAATAAAAGCGATGTACAAAAAAGCTTTTGATTCTTATAAAATGGCACAAGCATTTACATATAGCCAAAACGGTCCCAAAATGACATTTCAGGGAGATGATGAAGTAACAAACGTGCCGTTTAGGTTTTTCAGACAATCAGACAAAACTCCCTATGAGCCGAATTTATACATTGAAAAAGGTTACAATACAAACCGCGAAGGCTTTGAATCTTCCAAAATGTCAAACGATTGCGCGAAAGGAAGCGCATTTGAAAGTAAATGTGCCGCAATAAGACTAACAAAAGACCTAAACAGATTAGCAAAAGAAAATACAGCCATGTCTAACGGAGAAATTGTAAGAGAAAATACTGTAATTCATCCAAACTCTCAAGTTATAGCTCTTAATATGAGAAACAACGAAACAAGTGATGAAGTATTTACGATTGCCAATTTTTCAGACATGAAATACCCAAGAGACGACGCAGACAGATATTATATCAGATTTCCTCAAGGGGTATGGCAAGAAGCCATAAATACGGATGACGTGAAATATAGAGGCGAAGGCTACACAAATAAACAAATTATTTCATCTGACGGATATGCTCAATATCCGATAAACCTTTCAAACAGAAGTACTATAATATTTAAAAAAATAGGCTAAGGGAATTTTGTAAAGTTATAGCCCCTTGAAAAATATAGTGTTATAATTATCAACAGTTAATTCAAGGAGTATACATGCAAAATTACACAGATGAAATATTAAGCTCGCTTAAACAAAAAGATTCAAACGAAAAAGAATTTATCCAAGCCGTATCTGAAGTATTAGATACAGTAAAACCTTTTATAGATAAAAATCCGTTATTAAAAAAAGAAGGATTACTGGAAAGACTGGTAGAGCCCGAAAGAATTATTTCTTTTAGAGTCCCTTGGATAGATGATAACAATAACATCAGGGTAAACAGAGGCTACAGAGTGCAATTTAATGGTGCCATCGGGCCATATAAAGGCGGCTTGAGATTTCATCCGAGTGTAAATCAAAGCATAATGAAATTTCTGGCTTTTGAGCAAACCTTTAAAAATGCACTTACAGGACTTCCCATTGGAGGAGGCAAGGGCGGATCTGATTTTGATCCAAAAGGAAAATCAGACAGGGAAATAATGCATTTTTGTCAAAGCTTTATGAATGAACTATACCGCCATATAGGACATAATATTGACGTTCCTGCGGGCGATATAGGAGTGGGGGCAAGAGAAATCGGATACTTATTCGGTCAATATAGAAAAATAAAAAACCAATATGAAGCCGGAGTATTAACAGGTAAAGGCTTAGAATACGGCGGTTCACAAGCAAGAAAAGAAGCAACGGGTTTTGGTTTAATATATTTCATGCGTGAAATGTTAAAAGCAAACAATCTTGAATTAAAAGGTAAAACAATAACAATTTCAGGTTCAGGAAATGTTGCAATATATGCAGCACAAAAAGCTTTCGAATATGGCGCAAAAGTTATTGCAATGTCCGATTCTAACGGCTGCATTTATGACGAAAGAGGCGTTGATTTAGATGAAATCAAAAGAATTAAAGAAGTTGAAAGACTAAGAATTAAAGAATATGTCAAAAAATTCCCCTGTGCTGTATATATTGAAAACCAAAAAGACAAGACTCCCGCAATATATAAAATAAAAGCAGATATTGTTTTACCATGTGCAACTCAAAACGATATCAATCTTGAAACAGCAAAAATTTTAGTCAACAATGGAACTATAGCAATCGGAGAAGGTGCAAATATGCCAACCACAATCGATGCTATCAGTTATCTAATAGATAACAAAGTATTATTAGCACCTGCAAAAGCTGCTAACGCAGGAGGAGTTGCAACATCAGCACTAGAAATGAGTCAAAATTCAATCAGATATTTTTGGACTTTTGAAGAAGTCGATAAAAAACTGGATACTATTATGACAAATATATTTAAAATGTGCAAAGATACAGCAGATGAATACAATCTTGGTATAAATTACGTTGCAGGCGCAAATATTGCCGCGTTTAAAAAAGTAAGCTCTGCAATGATAGCACAAGGTATAATATAAAATAAAAACACCAAATTAAAAGCCCTCTTTTTAAGAGGGCTTTTAATCAACTTATAAATAATCAAAATTAATTTTCACCGCCATTTACAAAATTATTCAATATTGAATATGTTGCATCCCATCCGCTTATACCGCCGGTAGCTTTATATTGAGCAATGTTTTTAGCTCTTTCTTTTTTAGCTTTTTCTTGTTCTTTGTTAAATTTTTCCAATTTCTTTTTATCAGAATTTCTTTCTTTGGCAATAGGTTCAGCATAAACTAAGAAAGCTCTATATTCTTGACACGCATATCCCGCTTTAATTTTTGAAGGATAATTATAGCTTAAATAATCAAATATATTCATCGCTCTTTCAGAATTTGAAGGCTTTCCGCTCAATGCTTCAAGAGTACTTGTTGAGGGTTGTTTTGTTAATACAACAATCATTGCTAATGGGTTATAATCAGCTTTTATCATAAGGTCAACCCCTGTAATATCGGCATCTTTATTATCTTTCATTTGAGTTTTTGAATTAATAAAGCTTCCTGCAACAGAATTTGCAGTACCTGTAGTATTTTGAACAATATTTCTCAATTTTTGTTTTGAAGACTTGCCGTTAATAATACTACCGATTTCATGCGCTACAACAGCAGCTACTTCATTATCATTTCCCGCATATTCCAATTGATCTTTTGGAATATATATAACACCTGTTGTTGAAACGTTTGAATTATCAACTGTTCCTGATATTACCTTAAAAATTGTTTTGCTTGGTAAATCATTTTTAGTTAAAAGATTTTTCCCTACCGTGGCAACACGATCTGACGCATTAAAAGTTGCCGCATTTGCGCCAAGCGCAAATAAAACTACCGATAAAAGACTGATAATAATCTTTTTCATAAATTCCTCTCCTATTTAATTAAAACTATGCAAAATAATTTAATTTATTTCCTTTTTCTTTATTTTTCTCTTTAATATCTTGAGCATTTGATAAAATTGCTTTTGCTTGGCTTGCAACCTTTAAATCCTGACTTGACGGGTCACTTGGCGCCAATGCGGAAGATATGACCGTTTTTGCGTCTTTAATTGTTTTATCAGGATTATTTTTATCAAGCTGGGGCATTTTAATATTGACGTGCCCTGAAATTGCAACTCCGTTATTATCTTTTTCTATGACAATAGGACCTGCTAAGGCTCCGCCTTTAGCTTTATGTTTTGCTTCATGAGCATAAATTTTGTTATACTGACTCTTTTTAAAGTCATTAAACTGGGACTGATTAAAACTGTTAAAACCGAAAATCATAACAACACCCCCTTTTTTAAAACTATTATACAATTTTAAGCAACGTTATGCAATAAAATAGTAAATTATTTTGTTTTTAAAAGAAGCATTTTTTCAATACAATTTTTTGCTTTTTTTGCAACAGCTTCATCAATTGTTATTTCAAATTTTTCTTCGTTTAATGTATTATAAATATCTTGAAGTGAATTCATTTTCATACTGGGGCAGATAATATTTTCATCAATTAAAATAAATTCCTTGTTCCAATTTTCAAGTTTTGAATCTCTGTTTAATCTGTCTGCAACACCTTTTTCTGTGGCAATCACAAAACGTTTGTTATCGGATTTTTTTGCAAACTCCATGATTTCCTTAGTAGAACCAACAAAATCAGCCAATTTTGCAACATCTTGATGACACTCCGGATGTGCTAAAATAAGAGCGTCAGGATACTCTTTTCTTGCTTGAAGCATATCATAAGGCCTAATTCTTAAGTGTGTCGGACAAAAACCGTTAAACGTGATAACTTCAACATTTTGTAATTTACTTTGAATATATTTGCCAAGGTAATTATCAGGTACAAATAATACTTTATCAGTATTTAAACTTTTAACAACTTCAATTGCGTTTGAACTTGTACAGCAAATATCGCAATTTGCTTTAATTTCTGCAGTAGAATTAATATAGCAGACAACAGGAATATTAGGATGTTTTTCCTTGAAATGCTTCAAATTTTCAACATCTATCATATCTGCCATTTGACAACCTGAATTCAAATTAGGCAATAATACTTTTTTATTTGGAGATAACAATTTAGCACTTTGCGCCATAAAATATACACCTGCAAACACAATTATATCTGCATTTGTATCAGCTGCCATTTTGCTGAGATACAAAGAATCTCCCACATAATCCGAAACTTCATCTATCTCTATATTTTGATAACAATGCGTTAAAATTATTGCATTTTTTTCTTTTTTTAACTTATTTATCTCTTCTATAAAATTCATATTTATCCTATGGACTATATGCAAAGCCAGTATATTATTCTATTAAACTACAAGGATATTATAAGGTCAATAAAAAAATAAACTAAATGCAAAGAGCACGAGCAAAAAGCTCGGCAACTTTGGCATTATATTGTCTTCCATCATCCTTAGCAAACAGATTTTCATAATGGCTATAAGCCAAACCGTCAGTAGAATAAGACGGATTTTTCATCATGATTTGATGAGTGCTTGTATCGTACCTTAAAGGAAAAATATCATTTGTTTGCATAAAGCTCGGCAATTTATCGCTTGAATATGTATAAGCAAATAGTGCCGTATTTATCCTGTTTAATCTTTGTTCATAAGTTATTCCGCCTTCATAGTTGTCATTTTCAATTTCAACCCCCGGCGCATAAATTCTATTATATTTAAATTTGTCACTCAAAGCTTTAACTTCGTTAAAATTATCACCTGTAATATAATCAGTACCTGAATTTAAACCCATATTTTGATATCTGCTGAAATCACCGGTACTTTTTTCTCCCACAAAACTTATATTTGTTTTTGAACTTCTTCTTCTGATTTCATAAAGTATATATTGCATTTGCGGATATGAAGGAAGCGCTCCTACTCCGGTATAATTTTTACAATCATATCCGCCAATATGTTTTGCAGAATCAATAAACATTGCTTCAAAGCCTAAATTCATAAGTTTTACGGCTTCGTTAATATAAATTTCAACGTGATTTTGATTATCCCAATTAAAATTTTCTTCTCCGCTATCATATACAACTTTAATTTGATCAGCCGATATTACTGTTCTAAATCCAACTTTTAAACCTCGAAAATGAGCTAAATCACAAAAGGCTTTAAGCTGGTTTTCTTGGGATATTTTATCTATAATATCATTTGAAATTATATTTTCGCTGTATATAGTATTAATTTTTATGCCATATATTGAATTTTCATCATTTACAGGCTTATTATAACCATCACCGTATATATTTGGAAAAATTTGAGAAATTATAATGCAATTTGCCCAATGCTTTGCGCTTGGAGGAATTGCGGGCAATAATTTAATTAAATTAATTATTCCACAGCAACATCTGTCATTTGTCATTTTTGCAATTGCTCTATTATTCAATTCGATATAATTTGCAAATCTGCCCCAATTATCCCCATAATCAGGCGTGTTAATAATATCAGGAAAAACATCATAAAACATTCCTCCTTCTGATATCGTCATAATTAAATCAATACTTTTTTTAATATCCAAATTTAATAATTCAGAAGGCACAATGTTTGCTATCCATTTTTTTGAGACACTACAGCCTATTGATTTATATATTTTTTCATCAAAATCACAATTCTTAAATAGCGCAGTATCTTTATTAAACGCCTTAAGTAATAAATTTACACAATTATTATTCATATAAAAAAGATAATACCCGAACATAAAAAATAAATTATCGTATCAGGCTAAATCTAACGAATAGTTTGATTAACAAAATTTTTTGCAACAGCTAAGGCTTCATTAAATACATCTTTATTTGAAAAAAAGTCCAATCTGTCTATATATTTTCTTACAATTTTTCTTGCATAACTGCCAACAGATATACCATCTACATCAACTTGCGTTAAATTTAATAAATCTTTTGTTTTTGAATTTGTACCCCCTGAAACAAAAATCGGACAAGTTATTTTGGATTTTCGAAGTAAATCAGCAAATGCAACTGCTTGAAGCGTTGTATTATAATCATTAACAGAACCGCTCATGGGTTTTCCGTCTGCTTGAATCATAATGTTAGAATAGCTTTGAAATAAATAATTCAATAAATCCAATAAAGTATTTTCATCAAAAACCGCTCTGTTAATGCAAACTGAAATTAAACCCCGATATTTTGAAATTATCTTTTTCCATTTTGATTTAATTTCATCCTGATTACTACTTGAAATATGAAATTCTACACAATCCGCGCATAAAAGCAAATTTGAAATTTCATCTATATTGTTTTTTGTTTGATAACTTTTAATTGCATTAAAAGAACAACTTTTCACGC
The DNA here is from genome assembly GCA_944326675.1 of Candidatus Gastranaerophilales bacterium. Classification (GTDB taxonomy): domain Bacteria; phylum Cyanobacteriota; class Vampirovibrionia; order Gastranaerophilales; family Gastranaerophilaceae; genus RUG14156. The sequence continues at coordinate 2,052 of CALVET010000077.1, read as the reverse complement.
ATCTACTGCAGCCGATACATTTTTTTTCAATTATTTTACAATCAACTATTGCGTTTTGAGGACAAATTTTTTCGCATATTGCGCATTTTTTACATAAATTATCATCAATAAAACATTTGCTAAAATGAATATCGTCATCAACACCTATACTTAAGCAAATAAAATGAAAATCATCAAAACAATTTGCAATTTTTAAACCTTCAACTATAGCTTCATAAGCACCGGATGAAGCATTAATATCAAAAAAAGTACATCCTGCCATAGAATATAGTGCAACCAATTTTTTAATTTCCGAATAATCTTCATTATTTGCACCGCATATTATTTTGAGGCAATTTTTTTGCGAAATATATTTTTTTAAATTTTCAGCTTTTCCCATAGAAGATATTCTACAATATCAAAATAAAATATCTATTAAATTTTAACCGTCAGCCCTCACAAGAACGCCTTGTTTTTCTAAATAATCCATTTGATTATTAATAGTATCTTCACTTGCTAAGATTGAAATTGTCGGCTTATATGAAAATATATAATTTGCAGCTTTTTGAATATCTTCTTTTGTGATTTTGTCAATCGCTTCAAAATATTTATCAATTCTTTTAATTCCATAAGGTTCAAGTGCATTCATTGCAAGCAATTGGGTTTCAGCCAAAGGATTTTGACATTGACCGATTAAATTTTGCTTTAATTTCATCTTTGCAGCCTGCAATTCTTCGTCTGATACCAATTCGGTGCATAATAAATTTGTATGCTTTTTAAAGCCCTCTAATGACTTTTGAACATTATCATAACTTATTGCATTTTGTTCTTTATTATCTGTAGTAGTTTGGATTTGAAGCGTCAAAATACCCGTATTTTCAAAAGATTGAATAGAAGATGAAACACTGTAAGCTAAATTTTGTTTTTCTCTTAAATCACTGAACAATCTTGAACTCGGACTTCCGCCTAATATTGTATTTACCAATTCAAATTTTGCTTCATCTTCAATATTACCTGTCATCGGGAAAATATAAGATTTACAAATTTGAGCTTGATTTAAATCATCCGTATCATAAACAACGGTTTCTTGCGTATTTTCCTGAAAAACAGGAGTTAATTTTGTTACATCGTTTTTAAAGTTTACACTTGAAGCTTTTTGATATTCAACAACAGTTTCTTTTAAAAACGGATATCTATCCATGGGCATTGTCGCTACAAAAGATGAAGAAGCATGGCTTAACAACACACTCCAAAACTCCCTAATATCATCTAAAGTCAGTGCATCAATTTGTCTTAATCTTTGAGCTTCCGTCGGGAAAAATCCGGGATAAACCCTATCCAACAAATTAGAACCGGCGTCTTTTTGACTTGCTTTTAAGCTATCTTTTACGTATTTTTTTGCATCTTCAAAATCACTTTGTGTAAAATTGGGATTATACATTAATTCATTTAACAACGCTAATGTTTTAGCTGATTCTTGAGGAAGGCAATTTGCATTAATTTCAATACTTTTACCGTTTACATAAACATCGGCATCTATTCCGTTTAATTCTTTATATCTTTCTAATTCAAGCTGATTTTTGTAATTAGTTCCTTTTTGAAACATATAAGATAAAACGGCGGGAATATTAGGATTTTTGGGCTTAACAGGAGGAGTATTAACGCTCCAGTTAAAAACACATAAATTAGAATTTGTATTGTTTAATGTTAAATGAGTATTGTTTGGCAATTTATATTGTTCAACATGGTCTGTAGTAACTTTTTTATTACCTTTAAAAACTACGCTTGCTGACTTATTTGCTTGAAGATTAGGTTTAGCATATTTTGAATTTTGGTAATTTCTTTTAATATCTTCAACGCTCACGCTTGTAGGATGCACCACAACAATAGAAGCCTTATTTAAATCTAAGTATTTTTTTGCAAAATTCATAATATCTTCTTTTGTGATACTTTCAGCAATTTGTTTATAATTAGCAAATAAATCAACCGAACTATCCATTAAGCATTTGCCCAATAAATCACAAATATTTTCACTGTCGCACATTTGAATTTCGATTGATTTTTTTATGTAAT
>CALVET010000076.1 GCA_944326675.1 Candidatus Gastranaerophilales bacterium | reverse complement strand
TACGTTCATCTACTTCATCTTGCATTGCTTGAATTTCTTCAGCTGAATAGGTTCCGTTTTTAGCTTGCAAGGTCAAATCACGAATTCTTGATAAGTTGTCTTGAATTACATCAAGGTTGCCTTCTGCTGTTGATAACATAGCATTACCGTTTTGTACGTTATTTTGAGCAATTTTGTTGCCATCCAATTGCACTTGCATACGAGCAGAAATAACTGTACCTGCAGCATCATCTTTTGCTGAATTAACTTTCAAGCCTGAAGATAATCTCTCCATTGCTTGAGATAATCCGTTTGTTGATTTTGTCAAAAGACCTTGGATTTTAATTGAATCCACGTTAGTGTTAATAACTACTGCCATTTTAATACTCCTTTATTTTCCTTCTAACCGCCGACAATACAAAATGGGGAATATCATTTCTATGTCATCCGTAGCGGTCAATATCCTTATTACATTGTAAATATATAATTTTTTGGAGCTTTTTAGAATTAAAACATGGTATCAACTTTGTCATACTTTAGTATGAAAACTAAAAAAGCCCTTGTAAACCAAGGGCTTTAAACTATATTTTGTTTATATTTATGCTATTTCTTCTCTATGTTTGGTCGGCAGTTGAACTATCTCCCCTCCCTGACCTTCCTGCTGCTTTTTTTCGACCATTTCCTTTGTTACAACAAATTCTTTAATATCTTCCTTGGATGGTACATCATACATAACATCAAGCATAATTTCTTCAACGATTGAACGCAATGCACGAGCACCGGTCTTTCTTTTTAGTGCTTCTTTTGCAATTAATTCAATTGCTTCATCTTCAAATTTAAGCTCAACTCCATCCATGCCCATCAAACAAGCATATTGTTTAACGATAGCATTTTTAGGTTCGGTTAAAATCATCTTAAGCGTTTTTTCATCTAACGGATCCAAAACCGTGTATACAGGAATTCTTCCGATGAACTCAGGAATCAAACCAAATTTTAATAAATCATCCGGCTGTAATTTTTTAAGAATTTTAGCGCTTTCTCTCTCTTTTTCTTCAGGAGACAAAGAAGCAGAACCGAAACCAATGCTTGTAGTAGAACCGGCACGGCGCTCAACAATCTTTTCTAAACCAACAAATGCCCCTCCAACGATGAATAGTATATTATTGGTATCAATTTGAATAAATTCCTGATGAGGGTGCTTTCTGCCGCCTTGCGGAGGCACATTAGCAACAGTACCTTCAATCATTTTCAACAACGCTTGTTGAACGCCTTCACCTGAAACATCTCTTGTTATTGAAGGATTTTCGGATTTTCTTGCAATCTTATCAATCTCATCAATATAAATTATGCCGCGTTCCGCCTTTTTAGCATCATAATCAGCACTTTGGTATAATCTTAATAGTATATTTTCAACATCGTCGCCCACATAGCCTGCTTCAGTTAATGTTGTAGCATCTGCAACCGCAAAAGGTACATTTAACATTTTTGCTAAAGTTTGAGCTAGCAATGTCTTACCTGAGCCTGTAGGACCAACCAACAAAATGTTGCTTTTTTGAATTTCAATATCAGATTCAGGTGATTCCATGTTGTGTGCAATTCTTTTATAGTGGTTATAAACAGCAACCGCCAAAACTTTTTTGGCGTCATCCTGACCTACAATATGCTCATCTAAATATGCTTTTATTTCATGCGGTTTTGGAATAGAATCAACGGAAATTTCTGAAGTTTGTTCTTTTTCATCTTGTTTAAAATTAAACAACTCTTCATCTAATATTTCGTTGCACAATTCAATACATTCATCACAAATGCAAACATCAGGACCTGCAATTAATTTTTTAACTTGATCTTGAGTTTTTCCGCAAAATGAACATTTCAAATTTGAATCAGTAGGTTTAGCCATTTATAACACCTTCTTTTTATTGCTTTTCATCTAAAGTAATTACTTTATCAATCATACCGTATTCAACAGCTTCTTGAGCAGTCATGATATAATCTCTATCTGTATCTTTTTCGATTTTCTTTAACGGTTGACCTGTGTTTGAAGCTAAAATTGAATTTAGTGATTTTTTAATTCTCAATATTTCATTAGCTTGAATTTCAATATCTGTCGCTTGACCTTGAGCACCGCCTAAAGGTTGGTGGATTAACACTCTTGAATGAGGCAAGGCAAGCCTTTTGCCTTTTGCACCTGATGACAACAAGAATGCACCCATTGAAGCTGCTTGACCTAAACAAATTGTTGAAACATCAGCTCTAATGTGCTGCATAGTATCATAAATTGCAAAACCGGCTGTTACAGAACCCCCCGGAGAATTGATATATAACATAATATCTTTTTCAGGGTTTTCACTATCCAACAACAACATTTGAGCAACAATTAAATTTGCAACCATATCATCAATCGGAGTTCCAAGAAAAATTATTCTTTCTCTTAATAATCTTGAGAAAATATCAAATGATCTTTCCCCGCGTGAAGATTGTTCTATAACTACAGGTACGAAACTCATCTTATTTTATATCCTTTCAACTATATTCTATTTAGCTATAAATTTATTATTGTTTAATAAAAATTCATTTACCTTATTTGCTGTGATTTGTTGAGAAATAGCAGCAAATGAATTGGGGTTTTTTCTCATTTCTTCAAACAATTGAACAGCAGGCATGCCATACATTGCAGCCATTTGATTAATATGTTCCATTATATCCTTTTGTTCGATTTTTAAATCAGCCTCTTGAGCGATTTTCTCAACAATTAAAGAATTTTTAATTCTTTTTTGCGCTTCTTCCCTAAAACGTTTTTCAACATTTTCTTTTCCTTCTTTTTCAACAAGCTTGTCAAAATCAGCGCCTTGTTGAGAAGCCGTTTGTCTTGCTTCATCCATTATTGCTTGATATTCTCTATCAAGCATTGTATCTTGAATTTTAATTTCAGTTGTTGAAGATATTTTTTCAAAAATCGCATCTGACTTCAATCTGTCATTTTGGTTTTTAACAACCATATCAAGATAGTTCTTAATATCTTCTTTTAGTGCTTCAAGTGTGTCTTTTCCTGCCTTTTTAGCTAATTCATCGTCAAGCTCAGGCATTTTTCTTTCTTTTACTTCATGAAGTTTAATTTTAAATTGAGCTTTAGCTCCTTTTAACTTTTCTTCATGGTATTCTTCAGGAAAAGTAACGTCAATTGTAAATTCTTCTCCTGCACTATGACCCACTAAACCTTCTGCAAATCCCGGAATAAAATTAGAATTTGCAAGATCTAAACTATAGTTTTTACCTTCGCCGTGTTCAATTTTTTCGCCATCTACAAAACCTTCAAAATCAAACACAACCGTATCTTTATCTGTTGAAGGTCTATCAACTTTTTCTAAAGTCGAAAATCTTCTTCTTGTTTGCTCCAATTCTTTTTCCATTGCACCTTCTTCAGGTTTAACTTCAGAATATTCAACTTCAACATCTTTATAAGCACCAAGTTTAACCTCAGGTTTTAATTCAACTTTTGCTTTTAATTTTAAATCTTGACCAACTGTGAAATCAATATTTTCAATTTCAGGCCTAAATGCTATATTTAATTTGTTTTCGTCAATTGCTTTTTGAAATTCGGAAGGGAAAAGTCTATCAATTACTTCTGCTTTTATTCTTTCTGCACCAACATATTTTTCTACGATATTATTAGGCGCTTTACCCTTTCTGAAACCTGCTATATTAACATTTGCACCATAAGCTTTTAAAGTTCTTTCATAAGCTTCTTTTGCAGCATTTGCATCAATTGTCATATCTATTGTTGCGATGTTTTTATCATCGATTGTAACTGTATTTGTCATGGCACCTCTCAATTATAATATTTTACGTATAATATATTATAAACTAAAAATAAAAAACATGGTCAATATAATGTATATTTAAACTTCAACCCTTAATATAAATTTATTTTTTTTGTAGTTTATAAGTCCCTCCTGTTTTAATTTTGAAAGCTCAAAAGACATTGCAGACCTGTCAATATTAAGATAATCCGCCAATTCTTGCCTGTTAAATTGAATTTCAAATATATTTGATTTATTTTTTTGACTTTCATTCGATAAATAAGTAAGCAATTTATCTCTAATAGATTTTTGAGAAATATTTTCTATCTTTTCAATTAATTCAACATTTTCTTTAGATAAAATTTTAAACATGTTTCTAATAAACGCCCCATGGTGCATGCAGGCATTTTGGCACATAGCAGAACATTTTTCATAATTTAAAATCAAAACCGTCGCATCTTTTGTACAAATTGCATTAATATTTGATTCCGTATTCTTTGAGGCAACCAAAGATAACGCTATATTATTATTCTCATGGAGTTTTTGAATTATAATTCTTCTTCCCCAATAGCTGTCTTTTTCAATATTAACTTCACCATCCAATATTAAATAAATCTTGGTTATAATATCTCCGCTTCTGATAATTGTATCACCGGATTCATAATGTTTAATCACCGCCTTAAAACATTCAAGCATTCTATCCAGCTCGAAATCCGCCATACCAAAGAAAATAGGTGAATTTTTAATTTTTTGATAATATTTTTGCATAAATTTTCCTTTTTGTTGTAAAAACAACAGAAATGTTGTTAAAACAAGTGTATAATAAAAATGTAAAAAAGGAAATACAAAAAAAGGAAACAAATATGGCAAAATATATATGCACACTGTGCGGTTACGAATACGACGAAAGCTTGGGAGATAGCGAAAACAACATTAAAGCAGGCACAAAATTTGAGGATTTAGCTTCTGATTGGGTTTGTCCCCTTTGCTTAGCCACAAAAGACGCATTTGACAAAGAATAAAAGGAGATACAAATATGACTACTACACAACAAGAAGAAAATTTAATTAACTTATTAGATGGCTACGTAGAAAAAGGCGGACACCACTTAAATGTAAATGTTTTCAACAGAGATACTCTATTAGATGCGCAAGCACATCCTGAAAAATATCCTCAACTGACAGTTAGGGTTTCAGGATATGCAGTTAATTTCATTAAATTGACAAAAGAACAACAAGACGATGTTATCTCAAGAACATTCCACTCTAAATTGGGATAACAAAAAAAGAGGTTATGCAATATACATAACCTCTTTTTTATTTTATAATTCAATCATTAATCATCAATTCCGATTAATTCAAGAGCTTTTTCTGCTACAACATCTTTTGAATCTTCATTAAAGAAAGTATTATTATCTAATTGAGTTCTTTTTCCTTGCCCATCAATTACAAAAACGCTCGGAAAACCTTGAACCCCATATTCTGACATTAAGGCTCTATTTTCATCTTTTTCGCAATTTACGTATGCAACAGCAAAATTCTTTTTAATTTTTGAATTTTTAGATATCTTATCATACGTAGGCGCAAATTTTTGACAGAAACCGCACCAATCAGTATAGAAAAATACTAAAACAGGCTTTCCGGTATTCAGTGCTTTTTGCAAAGTTTTACCTTTATCATATTTTTTTGAAATTACGACTTTACCGCCATGAGAACCTGAATCAACCCCAACATAAGTTAATGAAGATAAAACCAAAGCACTTATTGAAAACAATAGAGAAACAATTGTTAAAATAACAAGCCATCTTTGATTATTTTTAGGTTCTTTTACCATATTTTGTTCTTCTGACATTTTTAACTCCTTTTTTAATTTATATTCATATCTATATCATATTTTTTTAAATTTTAAAAGCCAATATTAACTATTTTTACCGCAGCATTTTTTATATTTCAGCCCCGAACCGCATGGGCATAAATCATTTCTGCCGACCTCTATTTTATCCGTGTTTTCTTGAGATTTTTCTTCAATACCAATTAAAGTTGAAAATAATTCCGAATTAAAAAGAATAATAACAGGGGAAAACACTCCGCTATCAATAAAAGCGGTTTTAGTGTTAAATAAAAGCTCTTCCAAATTTGAAAAATTAGTTTTCAAAACTTTATTAACAACCTCAAAAAAGTTTTCATTATTTTCTTTTGCATACTTTATAACACTTGGAGGAATTTTATCGCTTGTTAAAAATTCTTTGATACACTCTTCTTTATTTTCAATATCCTCCTTAAAACATTTTAAAAAGGTTTCAAAAAAAGGAATAATATATAATCCTCTTTTTTTATCCATCCACAAGGCGACATCATAAATTTCTTTATGAGAAGAGAAGCCTCCAATTGCAGTTTGCATAAATGTTTCATCATCACAATTTAATTCATCAATTTTAATGTATTTATTTTTTTCAACCTTATCTATTAAATCGGAATAATCTTGTTTTTGATTATCAAGTCTGAATTTATTAAAATATTCAATTAATTTATCAATTTTTTTATTTGTTGTTATAACAAATTGAGAGCTAAAACACTCACTAAATTTTTCCCAAAATTCAGCAACGCTTTTTTCTAATTGTTTTCTTTTTTCCGGATTTTTAAAATATGCACTTTTGGGATTTTGAAGCATATATTTTATTGCCGATGTTGTTGCACTGTATACATTATATTCAGAAATTACATCATAAATTTCTAAAATATATTGAACATTATCAAGCTCCAGTATCCTTGCTTGAATATAATCATACCTTCCGATTTGTTTTAGGTGAATCATTTTAACCATCGGAATTAAAACAAGCTTTGCTCCTGAAGTTAAACATTCTGCTTCATAAGCATTTGATAAAACCTTGTTAATCTTAAACACTCCGCAAAAAGAATTCAATAGCGCATCAATAATTTCATCATAGGTTTTATTGTTTCTTCTATAATACTCTAAAACCCTCAATCCGTTTTGCATTTTCATATCAAGCATATACTGAATAATGACATTATTAAATTCGCGCTCTGTTTCAATTTCAATATTATTTATCTCGAGATATTCTCTAAAATCATTCGACAACACTTCATCCTGCGCCACAAAGTCAAGAATATTTTCCATTGTTTTGCTGATTAAATTTAAACTGTCAACTACGCTTGGCATTAATCTCCCCTTTTTAAATATATAAGATATTCAGTGTTTTTACTTTTTGCGCCTTGAATTGGGCTTTCAATTACCCCTTGAGAAATAAAACCAACAGAAGTACAAAATTCTTCTATATCTTTTATTATTTTTTTTCTGACATTTTCATCTTTAACTACGCCGCCTTTTTCAATATCGGCTCTTTGGGCTTCAAATTGCGGCTTAATTAATAAAACTGCGGCAGCGTCATTTCTGATTAAATTTTTGCAATTTTCAAGAACTTTTTTTATGGAGATAAAAGACAAATCCATGCTCATAAAAGAAGGTAAATCTTCTTGCGGCAGTTCTTCGACTCCGTAAACATCCAAAAAAGTACAATTTTTTACGTTTATTTTTTCAATAGATTTAATTTTTGGCTCGTTTCTTAATTTCCAAGCCAATTGATTATATCCGCAATCAAGCGCATAGACAAATTTAGCACCATGTTGGAGCATACAATCGCAAAAACCGCCCGTAGAAGCTCCCATATCGATACAAATTTTATCTTTTAAATCTATATTAAAAGCTTTAAGCGCTGCTTCAAGCTTTAATCCGCCTCTTGAGACATAAGGAATTGAATTAATTTCAATTTTTGCAGGATTTTTCTCATCAAACAGGATATTTTCATCAAACATTTCTCCCGCTTTTGTTACAACTAAATCGTTTATTTTAACATTATGCGCTAAAATTGAAGCACTTGCCGCGCTTTTAGTATTAAAAAATCCTCTTTCAAATAAAATTAAATCAAGTCTTTTTTTTGCCACTTTTTATTCCTGAGTAATATATTTTTCTTCTTGCATTGCAACAGCAACAATTCTATCTGATAATATTGAAGCTTTTTTAATCGGTCCTAACGGTTCAAATTCAACCATTTTAACATCGGTTGTATTTATTAGAAGCTTTATATCTTCATAAACCTTTTGCGCATTATCAAAATATAAAACCAAAGGCTGTGCCATATCTTTACAAAAAAGCAGCACTGCTTGTCTTGTCATTATTTTTCCTTGTATTTGTTGTTGTGACATAGTTTTACTCCTCTGTTATATTAAAAAATTCCTTTGCGTTTTTCGATGTTTCAAACACAATACTATCATAGGGTATATTTTTTATTTTAGCAATTTCTTTTGCAACAAAACCGATATACTTTGGCGAATTTTCCATTCCCCTGAAAGGATGCGGAGTTAAAAAAGGTGAATCAGTTTCAAGCATTAAATCTTTCATATCCACTTCGCGAGCAACTTCTTTAGGCTCAATTGCATTTTTAAAGGTTACAACACCGCCGAGCGCAATTTTATAACCCAAATTACAACATTGTTTCATAAATTCAGTTGAACCCGAAAAACAATGCAATAAAACACGCTCTACTTTTGATTGTTTTAAAATTTCAAGAGTATCAAAATGTGCTTCTCTATCATGCACCACAACGGGCAAATCAAGCATTTTTGCAATTTCCAATTGTGTTATAAAACATCTTTTTTGAATTTCTTTGTTTTCTTTTGTATAGTGATAATCAAGCCCGATTTCACCAATACCTACAACTTTTTTATCTTTTGCAAGTTCGATTATTTTTTTTGCGATATCATCATTAAACTTTTCGCAATCCTCAGGATGAATACCTAAAAGCGCATATATATTTTTATTTTCATGACACAAATCCAAAATAGGTTCAAAATCATCTCTTGAAGCGCTCGGCACAATAATTATTCCGACATCAGCTTTTCTTGATTCCTCTATAACCCTTTTGGGGTCATCAAACATATTTATATGAGCGTGGGTATCTATTAACATATTTCTTCTTTTAATTATTTAAACTATGCAAAGGTGCAGGGACTCTGCCTCCTCTGTTTACAAAAATTTCTGATGAATAAGGATTAACCTTCATTATGGGTGCAGAACCTAAAAGCCCGCCAAATTCGGCAGCTTCTCCTTCTTTTTTTCCGATAACCGGAATTATTCTAACTGCCGTTGTTTTTTTATTTATCATTCCGATTGCCATTTCATCAGATATAATCCCTGCTATTGTTGAATTTGGAGTATCTCCGGGAATTGCAATCATATCAAGTCCGACAGAGCACACGCTTGTCATCGCTTCCAATTTATCAATGGTTAATGAGCTGATTTTAGCTGCTTCTATCATGCCGGCATCCTCTGAAACAGGAATAAATGCGCCTGATAACCCCCCAACATAGCTTGAAGCCATGATACCGCCTTTTTTAACCGCATCATTAAGCATTGCCAATGCCATTGTTGTTCCGTGTGCACCTGCTTGCTCTAAACCCATTGCTTTAAATATTTCAGCAACACTATCACCCCTCAAAGGAGTCGGCGCCAAAGATAAATCTATTACTCCAAAAGGAATATTTAATTTTTTAGCAAGTCTGCGGCCTATCAATTCGCCTGTTGTTGTAATTTTAAACGCCATTTTTTTAATAGTATTTGCAACTTCGCCAAAATCAGCCGTTTTATCCAATTGTTCAATAGCACTTGATACAACCCCCGGACCTGAAACACCAATATTCAATGCACATTCTGCTTCATTTACTCCGCAAAATGCGCCTGCCATAAAGGGGTTATCCGTTACGGCATTACAAAAACAAACAAATTTAGCTGCCCCTATACTGTCATTATCTTTTGTCAATTCTGCCGTCTTTTTAATTACATCCGCCGTTTTTAAAACAGCGTCCATGTTAACACCTGCTTTTGATGTTCCAAGATTAACAGATGAACAAAGTTTATTTGTTTTAGCCAAAGCTTCAGGAATTTGCTCAAAAAATCTTAAATCGCCTTTTGTAAACCCCTTATCAACTAAAGCAGAAAAACCGCCTATAAAATCTACGCCGACTTCTTCGCCTGCTTTATCAATTGCTTGAGCTAAACAAACATAATCGACATTATCACAAGATTCACCAACCAAAGAAATTGGCGTTAAGGCAATTCTTTTATTTACTATAGGAATAGAATACTCATTTTCAATTTCATTAGCAAATTTTACCAAGTTTGAAGCATATTTGATTATTTTATCGTAAATTTTAGCTGCAGTTTTTTTGGTATCAGATGAACAACAATCTCTTAAACTCAAAGAAAGAGTGGTTGTTCTAATATCCAAATGGTGAATTTTTATCATCCTGATTGTTTCAAGAATTTGCTTTTGATTAAAATTTGTAGTCATTATTTTTCCTAAATAGTGTGCATTTTATCAAAAATTTCTTTCTTTTGAACCCAAATTTCCATTCCAAGCTCAGATGATAATTTTAAAATATCATCCTTAAACTCTTTAAAAGAAACTTCCATTTTTTCAATATTACAAAGCATAATCATAACAAAATTATCTTGCATGATTGTTTGCTTGATATCTTCGATATTTACTTTGTGCTCAGCCAAAGAATTTGATACGGCAGAAACAATTCCAACCTTATCTTTTCCCGTAACCGTAATAATAATTTGATTATTTTCGCTATTTTCCATTATTTTACATCATCCTTAACTACAATTAAGTTATTCATGATTTTCATTGCTACAGTAGGAAAAACAACATTTTTAAGCCCATCTGCAACTGAAACTACACTACCTGCCTTCAAAACCACCTCAGCGCCTTTATACATAAAAGTATAGTCAGTATCTCTATCTGAACGTATTGTGATTTTGTTTTCTTCTTTAGACATTTTGTACCTCTCCTAAAATAATATCAACACCGCTTGATGTTCCCAAACGACTGGCACCGGCGTTTATTAACTTTATTGCCTGAGCATAATTTTTAATTCCGCCGCTCGCTTTTACCTCAAGCCCGAGCGAAGAAACTGTTTTATACATTAATTTTACATCTTCAACCGTTGCCCCTACGCCATTTTTAACAAAACCGGTTGAAGTTTTAACAAAATTTGCCCCTCCGATTGCAGCGCACTTAGAGGCAATAATTATTTCATCTTTTGTTAATAAATCGGTTTCCAAAATAACCTTCAAATTACGTTCAGCGCATACTTCTTTTGTTTTTTTAATATCATCTTCTACTTTTTTATAGTTTTTATTCTTTAACGCTGAAATATTCAAAACCGTATCTATTTCATCAGCACCCATTTCAAGGCATTTCTCAACCTGATATAAGGTCATATCTATTGTGTTGTTTGACAAAGGAAAATTCACAACAGTTACAATTTTTACATCCGTATCTTTCAAAAGACTATGTGCCAATTCAACATAACAAGGATTTATACAAACCCCAAAAAAGTTATATTTAATGGCATCAGCCGCCAATTTCTCAATATCGGAATTTAGCGCGTCAGCTTTTAAAATTGTATGTTCAATATAATTATTAATTGTTTGCATAACAAATATATTATATCAAAACAAGATTTTTAGTGCCACTATTTATATCAAAAGAAGACTTTATATTTTCCAAAGTCATCGCTAGTATGCGCTCGTTTGCCTCCTTTGTATTGTAGGCATTATGGGGAGTTATAATAATATTTTCAAGACGCATTAACTTTTCTATGAAAAAATATTTTTTTAAACAAATATATTTTAAATCTTGCGTATTGGAGCATTTATTCCAATTAGAACAAAGCAATTGTTCACATTCCACCACATCAAGCGCGGCTCCTTGAATTTTTTTATACATCAAAGCCATGTATAGCGCTTTTGTGTCAACTATTTCGCCGCGTGCAACATTTATTAAAAATGCTGTTTTTTTCATTTTTGAAATTGTTTCTTTATTAATTAAATGATAGGTTTTTTCAGTCAAAGGACAATTTATTGAAACAAAATCCGACTTTTGTAATAATTCATCCAAAGGTACAAAATTATATGCACCCTTTTTTTCAATATCATAAACAAGTACGTCCATGTTAAATCCATGGGCAATATTTATAACTTTTCTTCCTATTGCGCCTGCGCCAATAACTCCCATAGTTTTTCCTAAAAGCTCAACTCCCATTAACTCAACAGCATCCGAATCACCGTTTTTTAGAGAAACGGTTGATTTTATAATCTTTTTTCCTAAAGCCAAAATAAGAGCAAAAACATATTCTGCAACCGTTGAATTACCGTAGTTTGGAGTATTAAAAACATAGATGTTATTTTCTTTACAATAACTCAAATCAACATTAGAAAAGCCGACACATCTTAAAAAGATATATTTTAAATTTTTAAATTTAGATAAAACCTCTGCGTCCAATTGGGATGAAACAAAAACGCTCAAAGCCTCGCAATCCTTTTGTTTTAAATCAACATAAGTATTTTTATCTAAAGGTGTCTTAAAAAAATAAGGTTCAATTGTATTTGGAATTTTCTCTAATAAAAAATCCAACTCAAAATCTCTAATGTCGTAAAATAATATTTTCATACTCAAAATATATTATTTAATAAAGATTTTTATATTGCTTTTGTGGCTAATATTAATTAACTATCTTGAGTCTTTAAAAATTTATCCATCTTTTTATGGTCAAATTCATTTTCCCAATATGCGACAACCGTTGTTGCAACGCAATTTCCGATTAGATTTACTGTTGTTCTTCCCATATCAAGAATTTGATCTATACCAAGCAATATTGCAACACCAACCAAAGGCAGACCAAAACTTGTCAATGTACCTGTTAAAATAACCAATGAAACCCTTGGAACTCCTGCTATACCTTTTGAGGTTAACATTAAGGTAAACATTATCATTAGTTGTTGTTCAATTGAAAGATGAATTCCCGCTATTTGCGCACAAAATAATGTTGCAAGCGTCAAATACAATGTTGAACCGTCAAGATTAAAAGTATATCCCATTGGCATTACAAAGCTCACTATACTTTTCGGAACACCAAATTTTTCCATTTGACTCATAGCCTTAGGCAATGCCGCTTCTGAAGAAGCAGTTGTAAAAGCCAAAAGAGCAGGGTCTTTAATCGTCTTTAATAAACCCATAAAAGGAACTTTTATTATTTTGCACGCTACTATTAATACGACAACTACAAATACAATCAAAGAGAAATAAGTTATAAAAATCAATTTCGCATAGCTCAACAAAACGCCAATTCCGTTTTGTCCGATAGTTGCGCTAATTGCCCCGAAAACACCTATTGGTGCAAATTTCATAACATATTCCGTAAATTTAAACATAACATCGCAAGTGCTTTGCAAAAAATCTAAAACAGGGCGAGCTTTTGGACCAACGGCACAAACAGCAAGAGCAAAAAATATAGCAAAAACAACAATCTGCAAAAGATTTCCTTCAGCCATTGATTGAACAATGCTTACAGGAACTGCATCCACCAACATCTGAATTAAAGAATGTCCTTGAGGAAGAGTTTTCATAGATTCAACAACAGCCATTGAAACAGATGATGTATCAATATTAAAACCTACTCCGGGTTTTAATAAATTCGCCATAACCAGCCCCAAAATAAGAGCAATTGTTGTTGCAATTTCAAAATATACAATGGTTTTAAGCCCGATTTTGCCTAAATTTTTAACATCACCATGGCCTGCTATGCCGACTGCCAAAGTGGCAAAAATCAAAGGAGCAATAATCATTTTAACCATTCTTAAAAACATATCACCCAAAGGCTGCATTTTAACGGCATACTGAGGTAAAAGCCATCCAAAAAGAATGCCTGCAACCAATGCAATAAAAATATGTAGTGTAAGTTTTTTAGAACTTTTCAAAATAATGCTCCAAAGCTATAGAATAATTATATTATAAAAGAGCTAAATATTTACATAAATAATAATAGCTTTATATATTCTTAATATTAAATATAAAAATCGGGACATCGAATTTACAATGTCCCGATTTTATTTAACAATTAAAATCTATTAGCTTAATTTAGCATGGAATGTTCTTGAGATAACATCATCTTGTTGTTCTTTAGTTAATTTAATAAAATTAACTGCATAACCTGAAACTCTAACAGTTAGTTGAGGATATTT
Source organism: Candidatus Gastranaerophilales bacterium (assembly GCA_944326675.1). GTDB lineage: Bacteria > Cyanobacteriota > Vampirovibrionia > Gastranaerophilales > Gastranaerophilaceae > RUG14156. The sequence continues at coordinate 20,844 of CALVET010000076.1, read as the reverse complement.
TTCAGGGTGTGCTTGCGCATCCAACAAAGTTTCTCTGTTGAATACGTTAACATTTAAATGGTGTCCGCCTTTTTCTACATAACCATCTAATAAATTAATTAGGTTTTCTTCTTGTTGAGTAGTCATTTTTCTATTCCTTTTTATTTAAAATTCAAAAGGCAGAAAACTGCCTTTTGAATACTATTGTACGTTACCAGCGCAACATCCGCAATCTAATTGAATGTCGCCCATAAATACTTCATCTTTTCCTAAAGCATTAGGTATGATTGAGAAGGTATTTGAAATACCGTCTTGGGCATCATTGAACGGTAATTTTGCAACAGAAGCCAAAGATGCAACAGCACCATTTGTATCACGTCCGTGCATCGGGTTAGCACCCGGTGCAAGAGGTACACCGGCTTTTCTTCCGTCAGGAGTGTTACCTGTCTTTTTACCGTAAACAACGTTAGATGTAATTGTCAAGATTGACATTGTAGGTAGAGAATTTCTGTATGTATAATGTTTTCTAATCATACTCATGAATTTCTTAACAATTTTTACTGCAAATTGGTCAACTCTATCGTCGTTATTACCGTATTTCGGATAATCTCCTTCAACTTCGTAATCAACTACGATACCGTTTTCATCTCTGATTGTCTTAACTTTTGCATATTTAATAGCAGAAAGTGAATCTGCAACTACTGAAAGACCTGCAATACCTGTTGCAAAGTAACGTTTTACATCTCTATCATGTAAAGCCATTTGAGATCTTTCATAGCAGTATTTATCGTGCATGTAATGGATTACATTCAATGTATTAACATACAAACCTGCAAGCCATTCCATCATATCTTCATATCTTTCCATTACTTCATCAAAGTCAAGATATTCTGATGTAATCGGTCTGAATCTTGGACCAACTTGTTCTTTAATTCTTTCGTCCACACCGCCGTTAATTGCATACAATAAGCATTTAGCAAGGTTAGCACGTGCACCGAAGAATTGCATTTCTTTACCTACAACCATTGATGAAACACAGCAAGCAATTGCATAATCATCACCGTGAGTAACTCTCATCATATCATCATTTTCATATTGAATTGATGATGTTGTGATTGAAATATGAGCTGCATATTGTTTAAAGTTGTGAGGTAATCTTTTTGACCATAGTACAGTCATATTTGGTTCAGGAGCAGTTCCTAAGTTTTCTAAAGTATGAAGGTATCTGAATGAGTTTTTAGTAACCATGTGACGTCCATCAATACCAACGCCGCCGATTGATTCTGTTACCCAAGTAGGATCACCTGAGAACAATGAATTGTATTCAGGAGTTCTTGCAAATTTAACCAATCTTAATTTCATGATGAAATGGTCAATTAATTCTTGAGCTTCTTGTTCGGTTAAAGTACCGTTTTGTAAATCTCTTTCAATGAAAATATCAAGGAAAGTAGATGTTCTTCCTAAGCTCATTGCAGCACCGTTTTGTTCTTTAACTGCTGATAAGTAACCGAAGTATAACCATTGAACAGCTTCTTTAGCGTTTTGAGCAGGTTTAGAAATATCAAAACCGTAAATAGCACCCAATTCTTTCATTTCTTGAAGAGCTCTGATTTGTTCCATAAGTTCTTCTTTTAATTGAATTTTTTCAGGTGTCATTTCGCCGTCTACTGAAGCGTGTTGTTCTTTTTTATCTTCAATTAATCTATCGATACCATATAACGCAACACGTCTATAGTCACCAATAATACGACCACGTCCGTATGCATCCGGCAGACCTGTCAAAATAGCAGCGTGACGAGCTTTTCTCATTTCTGGAGTGTAAGCATCGAATACACCTTGGTTGTGAGTTTTTCTGTATTTTGTGAAAATTTCGGTAATTTCGGGATCTACTTCATAACCGTATGATTTACAAGAAGTTTCAGCCATTCTGATACCGCCGAAAGGTTGAAGTGAACGTTTTAGCGGCTTATCAGTTTGCAAGCCGACAATTTGTTCAAGATCTTTATCGATATAACCTGCGCCGTGTGAAGTAATTGTAGATACAATTTTTGTATCCATATCAAGAACGCCGCCGTTTTCTCTTTCTTTTTTAAATAATTCGCAACATTCTTCCCAAAGTTTTTTAGTCGCTTCGGTAGGACCTGCCAAGAAACTTGAATCACCGTCATATGGAGTGTAATTTCTTTGAATGAAATCTCTGACGTTAATTTCAGTTTGCCATTTGCCTGGTTTAAATGTCATTTTATTTTCTCCTTTTTAAAACGTCTGTATTCGATAAAATTATAACACAAAAAAAATTATATTCTTATTTAAAAAAATCTTTATTTAATCTTTATAAGAAATCATGAAAAAATATGCTAGTATTAATATACAAAGCTAATACATTTGAGGAGATAAAAATGAAAATTCCTATTATTAATTCAAAAAGACAATATGAAACGATTGCCTCTGAAGCTGAAAAAGCAGTTTTAGAAGTAATGAGAAGCGGTTCATACATTCTTGGAACTAACAACAAAGAATTTGAAAAAGAAATGTGCGAATATCTTGATGTTAAACACGCAGTAGCACTAAACTCAGGAACAGACGCGCTTCATTTAGCACTTCGCGCTCTTGATATAGGAGAAGGCGACGAAGTAATTTCAACAGCTTTTACTTTTGTTGCAACCTCTGAATCAATCGGAATAGTTGGAGCTAAACCTGTTTTTGTTGATATTGACCCTGATACATTTAATATTGACGCATCAAAAATTGAAGCGGCAATTACTCCAAAAACAAAAGCGATTATCCCCGTTCATCTATATGGTCAACCTTGCGACATGGACGTAATTATGGATATAGCTAAACGTCATAATTTATTTGTAATTGAAGATGCATGCCAAGCAATAGGCGCTGAATACAAAGGCAAAAAAGTAGGAACAATAGGCGATATAGGATGTTTCAGTTTTTATCCGACTAAAAACCTTGGAACCATGGGCGATGGCGGCATGGTTACAACAAATTCTCAATATTTAAAAGATAGAATTTTAGCCCTAAGAAACCACGGCGGAGCCGTTAGATACCACCATGATGAAATCGGTGTAAATTCAAGACTGGATGAAATTCAAGCCGCAATATTAAGAGTAAAATTACCTTATGTTGATAAATGGAACAAATTAAGAAGAGAACATGCAAGCTACTATAATGAGCTATTCAAAAATTGCGATTTGATTGAAACTCCAAAAGAACTTGACGGAACATATTGTGTATATCACCAATATACAGTTAAGGTTCCAAACAGAGATGAGGTTCATAAAATGCTTGCAGATGAAGGTATCGGAGCTATGATATATTATCCTATTCCTTTACACCTTCAAAAAGTTCATGCAAAATACAATTTCAAAGAAGGTATGCTTCCAAATACCGAAAAAGATACAAAACTTGTTCTATCTTTACCGATGTTTGCCGAAATCACAAAAGAAGAACAAGAAACAGTAGCCAAAACATTAATTAAATGTGTAGAAAAAACTATGGCAACAGTATAAATAAACTAATAAATTAAATACGAAAGAGCTGCACTAATTTGCAGCTCTTTAAATTTATAAAATTAAAGCTAAAATCATTAGAATAATTGAACCGATTTGCATACCTGTTGAAGTATATTTTTGGAATTTATTAGCTTCATAAAGCTTTGCGGTTTGCTGCGCATTAGCGGCAGCTTGAAGCCTTTGTAGTCTTAAATATTCATCATCTGAAGAAAAATCACGCTGAAATATTTTTCTTTCCAATCTGTTTAATCTTAACCCAACAGGGTCTTGAGAATATGTTTTTGAAAAAAGAATTGTTTCAAGTCCTGCCAATTGAATAAAAATATCTGAATTTTCATATTTATTTTGTGAACCCATATATTGCTCTATATCTTGGGTCATTGTATATGGTTTTTCATAATGATAAGAAGGATCTTGAGCAATTGCATCTTTTTTAATATATGCCTTTAATCTTTCAGTTCTTGAAGCAAGGTTTCCGTCTTGGCTTGAACCGAAAATTTTCTTTTCCAATCGGTCCAATCTTTTATATATATTTTCTTTTTCATAAGTCGTATTAAACATCTGATATTCAAGCGCATCTATTTGAGGATAATTTACTCCGGCAACTTCGGTTTGATCAATTTCATAAGCTTGTTTTTTACTATCTTCATAAGATTCAAAACCCAAAGCCTCATTTAATTTTTGTATTCTTTTATCAATTGATAAACCGTTTGACGCTTGCCCGAATACGTTGCTTTCAATTCTGGATAACCTTTTTTGCACATCATCATTTTGATATTCAAAACCCCAAATTGAAGTTTCAATCTTAGACAATTGACTATCTTGAAAATTTTGCGCAAAACAACAAATGTTAGTATTTATAAACAACATCAATATAAAAATTATTAAATTTATCTTCAATATTTTCATACTCAATATTATATCAATACTTTAGAGTTTTTTTCTTAGAAGTAAGTACTATTAAATATTATACTTTTTGAGTTGTATATTCTTCTACTAACCTATTTGTTAAATTTACAAGAGTATTCTTATAGTTTTCACACTTATCTTTTGTTTTAGCTTCAAACCTTAAAGTAAACACAGGTTCTGTGTTACTTTGTCTGATAAGAGCAAAGCCGTCTTCAAATATAATTCTTAAGCCGTCTATCGTAATAATGTCTTTTATTTTTGAATTAAACAGCTCAGCATTAACCAAACCTTTTAATTTTTCCAAAACATCTTTTTTATATTCATTCGGGCATTTTAATCTTACTTCATCAGATAAATACACCTTCTTGAAAGGCTCCAATAAATCTGACAATTTAAAATCAGAATTTTTCATTTTATTTTTTGCAACGATTTCAATCAGCCTGCAGCCGGCGTAAATTGCGTCATCATAACCATAGTATCTGTCTTTAAAAAATGTATGCCCTGACATTTCACCTGCTAAAAGTGCACCTGTTTCTCTCATTTTTGACTTAATATAACCATGGCCTGTTTTTGTCATAACAGCATTAGCGCCCATATTTTCAATTGTGTCATATAAAACTTGAGAACATTTAACTTCTGAAACTATAGTTGGTTTTTCGTCGTGTATTTTTAACGTCTCAATTAAATCTATTGCATATATTAAAAGCAATTTGTCTCCTGATAAAATTTCTCCATCCGAAGTTATTGCACCAATTCTATCTGAATCACCGTCAAAAGCTATACCTAAATCAGCTTTAGCTTCAACAACAGTCTTTTTTATTGTATCAAGCGTTTTAATATCGGAAGGATTAGGATGATGATTTGGGAATGTTCCGTCCGGTTCTGAAAAAAGTTCAACAACTTCACAGCCCAAATCTCGATATAATTGAGGCGCAACAATTCCTCCTGTTGCATTTGCGCTATCAACTACAACTTTAATTTTTTTATCCCCGTATTTGCCAATAAGACCGAACATATCATAAATTTTATTTTGATAATTAGAAATTATGTTATATTCATGGCAAAAACCGCTAATCGCCTGACGATATCCGCTGCTTTTTTCGTTCAATTCTATTGTTAGTTTTTTAACTTCCTTAATTTGTTCTTCATTTAAACTTTTTTTATTAAAAGTCATTTTTAAACCGTTATATTCGCTCGGATTATGAGAAGCCGTAACAATCAATGCACCTAAAACCTTTTTATTTTCCGTTACCTCAGGTTCAATTTTTGCAAATTCACTAAAATAACCTAAAGGAGTAGGAGCTAAACCCAAATCCAATATATTTGCTCCCATGGAAGTAACACCTTGGATTATGGCTTTTTTTAATTCCGGAGAATGGGTCCTTGCGTCCATACAAACACTAAACAACAAATCTTTTGGCTGTTTTTTTTGCCCCATTTTTTCCATTTGCTCTAACACAAAAGCCACATAGCCCTTTGCACAGCTGAAAAACAAAGCTGAATTTACTTCAGAAGGAAATATTCCCCTTATATCATTTTTACCGAAAGCATTTGTATTTAACGTATTATCCATTCATCCTCCTTAAAGTCTTTGATGGATATTATTATATAATAAAAATTATTTTGTAGCATTTTTCTAAAATTAATTGTATAATTTACGATATGGAAAATGAAATTAAAATTACTAGGGAACAATTTGATGATTTATTAAAATTATCAAACATAGAAATTGCGGCAGATACCCAAGAGGATTATCAGGAATTAATATCCAGAGCTTTGATTGCGCTTGAAAGAAGATTAAACTATTTCAACACTCCTTTAAGCTTTTTTACCGCAGAAGTCACAAATGTTTTAATTGTTGACGATACAGAGCTTTCAATATTTCAATTGTCCGTAATGCTTCAAAAAATCGGCATGAATGTTTATGTTGCAAGAAACAAAGAAGAAGCATTGGCGGAATTTAAAAAGAAAAACTTTGATTTTCTTGTTTTAGACTTATATTTACCTGATTATAAAGACGGTTTTGATTTAATAAAAGTTGCAAACGAAATTAAAAACAAAGAAAATAAAAACTTTAAAATCATTGCAATATCAGGAACAGATAATCCCAAAATTATCCAAGAAGCTTACAACCTTGCCATTGACGAATTTATTCCAAAAGCTCCGCAGTGGCATGAAAAAGTTTTAAAATTCATCTCTAATTCAGTAAGCAAAATTGCAAGCGAAGAATTCACAAGATACTACATAAATGATAATATTTGTGCTTTAACTTTATATAAAGTAAACAATGAAAAATATGTTGATAAAATTATAAAAGAGGTTAATGCAAATGTATTAACCGGAAAACAAAATATAATTTTCAACATGGAACATATTAAAATATTTTCCGATAATTTTGCTAATTTATTTGCGGAAGTTTACAAAGCTACAAGTCTGAAAGACGGATTGTTTATTATAATTAAACCTTGTGAAGATGTAATAAAAGCACTTGAATATGTCTTTTTAACAGACGCAATACAAATATTCAACACAATGGAAGAAGCTATTGAATATATAGAAAGAAATAATTTCAACTTTTAATTAATTTCTTCTATGATATTTTCAAGTTCCAATGTACAAAACGAATAGCCTGAAATATTTTCAATCAGGCTTTTGAGTTTTGTTTCATCTTTTTGCGTTGTAACAAAAACACTGATGTTAAGTTCATCGGCCTTTTTCAACAAATCTTTTATATCATCATGAGTATATTTATGATGATCATCAAATGCAATTTTCAACTCTTGACGATAATATCTCTCAACAAAATCAAAAAATTGTACCGGCTGACCGATAGCACAAAATGAAATCACTTTTTCAACATTTTTTTTAACCGTGGCACCTGTTTGCATATTATAAATTCTTTTTGGTGCCATAATGCACTGCTTTAAGGGCAGATTGAAACTGTTTTTTGCCCAATTAACCGCATCAGAAAAATTTTCATCTCCTTTATTAACCAATATGATTTCATTTGCTCTTTTTATTTCTTCTATTGGCTCTCTTAAAGGCCCTAAAGGCAGAAGATGATTATTTCCGAAACGCATTTTTGAATCTATTACTAAAATTATTTTATCTTTTTTAATTTTTCTGTTTGAAAAACCATCATCTAAAACTATTACTTCTGCACCAAATTTAATAATTGCAAGTTCGCAAGCCTTAATTCTATCTCCGGACGTTATCACAACAACATTTTTATTAACTTTTTTAGCTAATTGATATGGTTCATCTCCACACAAAGAGCCGTCTTGGAATTTTATTTCCTTATTATCTTTAATAATATTTGGAATTTTGTTTGATAACTTTGCCCCGTAGCCTCTCGATACTATTGCAACCTTTTTATTTTTAGATATTTCATTTGCCAAATTGGCGACAATCGGAGTTTTTCCAACTCCCCCCGTTGTCAAATTGCCAACGCAAATCACATAAGCTGAAACTTTTTTTTCGTTTAATATATTTTTTTCATATAAAAAATTCTTAAAATTAATTACATTTTTATAAAAAAATTCAGCAATTTTTAAAACACTATTTAAGGCAAAATTAGGCTTTTGTCTTAAATAGTGTATATCTTGAAAATTTGTTTTTATATTTTTCATAATATTAGAACATTAATCTAAACAATAAAAATCTTTTATTTAACTTTTCAGAGAATTTTTTAACATTCTTTGTAATAGTTAAAACATCTTTTACCGTTGACTTAAGTTTTAATTTTTCATCATCATCTAATTTGTTGTAATCATCCATGATTTTTGAAATATTTTCGGTAATATTTGATAAATTACTGATTGTATTTGTTATATCTTCTTTTAATTTTTCATCTTTTGTATATTCATTAATATAAGTAGTAATTTCATTCAGATTTCTCATTGTTTCATCAATATCATCAATAATTTCTCTGCTTTGAGCATCCTCTAATATTTTATTAATATTTTCAGACATCTTACCGACAGATTTTATGCTTCCTACTACATCGTTTTTAAGATTTTCATCGCTCACAATGCTGTTAACATTATCAGATAATCTTGTTAAGCTATCAATCAAATCTTCAGATTGATTAATTAATCCTTCAATTTCAGCTTTGCTTGAATCAATAAGCAATGCTGCTTTATCAAGAGTTGTATTTGCGTTTTTGGTTAAGTCTTTAATGTTTTGAGCTGAACTTTTAATTGAACCGATAAATTCATCAGATAAAATCTCAGAAATTTTATCATTTGTTTCAAGCATAGCCCTTGTTGCTCTAAAACCTAAATCCATAAATTCAGACATTCTCATAGGCTCAATTACGGTATATTTTAAATCTTTTCTGGGGGTTTGAAGAATTTCTCCGTCAGCCAAAACAAACATTAATTTATTGTTTTGAAATTTTACATCAATCATATCTTTATCTAAAATTAACCCCGGAAGATCAATAACATAAGAAAGCTTCATAGCATTTTTTGTATTAATTTTTTGCTTTTCCATATATGGAAGTTGAGATTTTTTCAATATTTCAACATCAACTACTTTACCTATTTCAACAACGCCTTCTGATAATTCCATAAATATTGGGTCATTTATTGAAACAACTTTAGCGCTGCTTTTTAAAGGTGAATATATAGTTTCTGCTCTAGGCGGAGTAACTTCCAAGAATTGCTCGCCAATTAATCCTGATTGTTGTATAGAAATAGTTGAAGCATGAGGAATATTAATTTCTTTCTCGGTTACTACAAAACGAACATTTATATAACTGTCTTTGCCGTTTATTATTGGAGTTATTTCTTCAATTTGACCTATTCTGAGCCCCATCATTTGGACTTGTGAACCAGCTCTTATTCCATTGATATCTTTAAATGCAACATCAATTCTTTCACCGTTTGAAAGACTTCTTCCTTTTATCCAAAGAACGGTAAATATCAGAATAAATATGGCACTCAATGTCAAAATGCCTACTTTTAATGATGAAGAATATTTCCTTTTTTTATCCATTTTCTATTCCTTTTGCTTAATTTTATGTTGCTATATTCATTGGTCCTTGTATAGAAGCATTAACAAACTGTTTTGCATAAGGATTAACCCCTGACAACAATTCTTCAACACTGCCCCTAAATACAATATCACCTTGATATAGCATTATAACTTTATCAACCGCCCTTTTAATCGTGGAAAGTTGATGTGTTACAACAACGCATGCCGCATTTAAATCTTTTTTTAATTGAACAATATAATTTTCAATCATAGTAGATGTTACAGGGTCAAGCCCCGCTGTCGGTTCATCATATAAAATTATATTAGGATTAGTTACAATAGCGCGGGCAAACCCGACCCTTTTTTGCATACCGCCCGATAATTCTGAAGGATATTTGTCTTCAATACCCTCTAAACCGACCATTCTGAGCTTCTCATGAACTATTTTTGAAATTTCTTCTTGTGTATATTTTCCTCTAAGCTCTTTTCGCTCAACCAAAGGAAAGGCGATATTTTCATACACAGACAAAAAATCAAACAATGCACTATATTGAAATGCCATTGCAACTTCAGAATCTTTAGGAAAAATTATACTGCCTGAATCTTCATATAAAATTCCTGCAATTATTTTTAACAAGGTAGATTTACCACTTCCCGAAAAGCCAATTACTCCAAGCGTTTCACCATTTTCAACCTTGAATGAGATGTTATTTAATATTTTTCTTTTATCAAAAGTTTTAACTAAATTTTTTACTTCAAGTGTCATTTTATTCCGTTTCTACAAATAAAATATTGATGCAAAAATAAAATCCCACATTGCAATGGCCAAAAACGACCAAACAACAGCCTTTGTGGTTGCTAAACCGACCTCTTTAGCACCACCTCTTGTAGCATATCCGCATGAGCAGCTGATTAGCGCTATTGTTCCTCCAAAAAAAGAGCTTTTTAATATTGCTATAAAAATATCTCTAACATATAAACCATGCCACATTGAGGTAACATAGTTCAATAAGCTTAAATCCGCAGTCTGATTGGAAACAAGACCGGCGCAAGCTAAACCGAAAGTAGCTGAAATAATAAATACAACAGGCATAAATAAAACACCGGCGCAAAATCTTGGCACAATTAAATATTCAATAGGATCAACACGCAAAACCTTCATCGCGCTTAATTGCTCCGTAACAGCCATTGATGCAATCTCAGAAGCAAAAGAAGACCCCACCATTGAAATAATTGCAAATCCGCTCATAACAGCTGCAAGCTCTCTAACCATCACAAGAGCCGATAACATCCCTGTATAACTTGCACCTCCTTGACGAGCCAATTCAGGCGCCAATTGCATAGCTATGATTATAGATGTCATACCGACAATTGTAAGGCTTATAGGCAAACTATCGAACGCAAATCTCTTAGACTGCTCTATTGTTTCAGAAATATTTATTCTGAGATTTAAAATATACCTTACGACACGCGAAAAATTAACTCCAATTTCACCCAGAGTTATTAAAAAGTCTTTAATTTGCTTCCAAAAAAGCACAAGACCCTGATAAGTTAGTGTCTTATTTAGTTCGAACATAGTTTTATTTTATATGAAAAAAATATTTTAAACACACAAATATTAATAATATAGCCCATTTAGACTAGAATTTTTACCAAAAAAGAGTTATCATAAATAAAGATTGTGTTATTAAAATTTGTGTTGTTGTGTTAAAAAAGGAGAATGCTATGTTGAGAGTAAATCCTGTAAGAAACATAGCCCTTGGGGGCTCTATTGGTGCATTTGGCGCAAGCTGTACAATTTTAGCTTTAGAAGAAGCAAAAATCAAAACTTTTTTGGTTGACTCGTTTAAAAAAGCAAAAACCATACCGCAAGAAGGAACAAAATTAACCCTATGGCAAAAAACAAAAGACACATTAAAAGGAACGACAAATATAATTAACGGGACTCCCGCCAAGTTAAAAAACTTCTTTTATAATAAAGAATTTAAAAATCACAGAGCAATGCTATCAGGCGCAATAATCTTAGGTTGTATCTGCGGTCTTATTTCTTCATTTGCAATTGCAGCAGCCAAAACCGAAAAAAGTTTAAAAGACCCCTCTTAACAAAAGGGGTCTTTTTTTAAAATCTATATACTAACGTATTTAGCGCCATCTACGCCATCAATTTGTTCAATTCTGCTTAATGTTTCATTTTCAACCTTTGAATCAACATTAAATATCATGATTGATTTATTTTCATCATTTAAATTTTGAACAACATTCATGCCTGATATATTGACATTATCAGAACCCAAAACGCCCGCTGTTAAAGCAACCATGTTTACTTTATTAATATGCGGAACAAAAAGCATATGTTTTTTTGGCTCAATACTTAAACAATATTCGTTTATTTGAATAATTCTCTTAATTCCTTTTGCAATCAATGCACCTTGAACCAGAGTTTCATTTTCCTTTGTAACTATTTTTACAGTGATTGCATTATCTGTGCCGTTTGTTTTTGTGGTTTTAACTTCAATTCCCCTTTGCTTAGCAACAATAGGAGCGTTTACATAGTTTATTCCAACCATGTTTGCACTCAAAACTCCTTTTAATATTGCAATTTCCAATGGAGACACGTCAAGCTCTGTTAATTTACCGCTTACTGCTATATCAAGCTCTTTTATTGCGCCTTTTGACAATTGTGAAGCTATTGAGGCAATATTTTCAGCCAAGCCCATATATTCTTTTACTGCTTCTAATTTTTGAGGTTTCAAGGCAGGAATATTAATTGCGCTTGTAGCATTTCTGCCTGACAACACATCGACAACCTGATTTGCAACATCTAAAGCAACGTTAATTTGAGCTTCATCCGTACTTGCGCCCAAATGCGGAGTTAAAACAGTATTTTTACATTTTAACAGCGGAGATTGAGCTATATTTTTTTCATCTTCAAACACATCAATGGCACATTGCGCAACCTGACCTGATTCTAAAGCGTCTGCAAGAGCTTTTTCATCAACAATTCCACCTCTTGCACAGTTTATTATTCTAACGCCTTTTTTCATTCTGTTTATTGAATTTACACTAATTAAGCCTGTGGTTTCTTTAGTTTTTGGTGTGTGAACGGTAATATAGTCGCATTGCGGCCAAAAATCATCAAGATGTTGAATATAAGTTGCACCCATTTTTTCAACAAACTCTTTATTTGCATAAGGATCACAAACCACAACTTTCATGCCTAACGCAAGAGCAACTTGAGCCACATGGGAACCAATCTTTCCAAGACCGATAATACCGAGTGTTTTATTAAAAACTTCAACGCCCGTAAATTTAGAACGTTCCCAAAGCCCTTTTTTAATAGAAGCATCAGCAGCAGGAATGTTTCTTGACATAGCCATCATCATAGCAATTGTATGTTCTGCCGCAGCGTGAGTATTTCCATCAGGAGAGTTCACAACGATAATCCCTTTTTCTGTTGCAGCTGCAACATCAATATTATCGACACCGACTCCGGCTCTGCCTATTATTTTAAGATTTTTTCCAGCTTCTATGACTTTTGCGGTTACTTTTGTTTGAGAGCGAACCAATAATGCATCATATTTTCCGATTATTTCACATAATTTATCTTCATCCATGGTAGGAAGATTATCTGCTTCAGCAACACGTGCTACAATTTTTACAGCCAAATCATTAATTTTGTCTGTTATCAATACTTTAAACATATTTTCTCCTATTAATTAACTATCCTCTTGGTAAGTATGCTTGGGAATATCTGTAAGATTGAACAAAACCAACCGATTCATACATTTTAACCGCACTTTGAAGGTTTAAATCCAAACTCGCATTTAATTCATTTAATTCAATTATTCCGCCTTGGTGTAATTTTACAACGTCTAGCACCGAGGCTCTTACCATCGAAGTGGAAAGTTTTTGACCTCTGTGTTCATCCAATATTCCAATTAACGGTAAATTAGCTATGCCATCACCCGTAACATTAGCCAAACAAAAGCCTACAAGCCTGTTTTCATATAACAAAATTTTACTTGCTTGCGGCAAAAATCTGCCATAGATTGAAGTTGTAATCTTATTTGTAATATCTCGACAACCGTCAATAGAGGCAAATCTAACATCAAAATTAACATCGCTTGAATTTTTAAATGAATTGTGAATAACTTCAGCCAACTCTTCAAAATAAATATCTCTATAAGGAGTTAATTTATAACCAATCGGCAAACTTGGAAAATTATTTTGAGAAATTTCTTTTATCAATTGTTTGTTTTTAATATCAAATACTACAACGCCTGTATCAATAAATTTAAAACCGTATGAGGAAATATCTTTTTTAAAAGCTTCCTGCACGCCAAGCATTGCATAACTTACAACACAATGTCTTCTTTGAGCCCTTGTTTGCTCCATGAACTTATCAAACAAACGTATTCTTTTTTCTGCAATATCTTCAATTCCTAAGCAATGTATCACAAAAAGTTCAATAACATCATGCGGTACTGTTGTATAGGCTAAAAAGCCTGTTGGAATTGAATCTTCCAAAAGAATTATGCAATTTATTAAATTCTTTTTATATGAGTCTATAAAATCCTCATACGTCAATGGGTCAATTTCGAAACGATAATCAGTTCGAGCCTTTAGGCGAAAATCATTGTACGCGCCTTGGAACACTCTAAAATATTTTTCTTCTAATATAGCGGTTTCATACATAAAAGCAATACTTTCTCGGTTTTTGTAAATTGTACCATGGAAAATATTTATTTTTCAAATTTTATGTAAAGTTGTGTATATTTTTCTTAAAATTATTTCTAGCTTTACTTTATTAAATGGTGCATTTTTTCAATTTTTGTCTTTATGTATTTTTCGTTATATTTGTTAATAACAGGTTCGATTGGCAGCCTTTCATTAATTTCAAGCCCGTAACCTTCAAGCCCGATTATTTTAGTCGGATTATTTGTAAGAAGATTAAATTTTGAATATCCCAACTGTCTTAATATTTGAGCTCCTATACCGTAATCTCTCAAATCAGGTGCAAACCCAAGTGAAACATTAGCTTGAACAGTGTCTTGACCTTCGTCTTGAAGTGCGTATGCTTTTATCTTATTTATAAGTCCTATTCCTCTGCCTTCATGACCCTTCATATAAACCAATGCACCTTTTCCGTAATCATTTATCATTTTTAAAGCGCAATGTAATTGATAATTACAATCACATCTTAAACTATGAAAAATATCCCCTGTAAGACACTCAGAATGTACTCTTACCATGGGTATTTTATTTGATTTATCGTCTTTAACCAAAGCTACATATTCATTATTATTTAAAATATTTCTATAACCATATATGACAAATTCGCCAAATTGCGTCGGAAGTTTTGCGCTTGCTTCCATTTTAACAATCATTTCTCTTTGTATTCTATATTTAACTAAATCAGAAACAGTAATAACCTTTATATTTCGTTCATTAGCAAATTTTAAAATATAATCCCTGCGCGCCATATGTCCATCTTCTGTCATTATTTCGCACATTGCACCAGCTAAAGGTAAACCTGTTAACCTTGCTAAATCAACAACAGCTTCAGTATGTCCAATACGCTCTAAAACGCCGCCTTGACGAGCTACACAAGGAAATAAATGCCCCGGACGTCTTAAATCATTAGGGTTTGATGAATTAATCAAAACTTCGATTGTTTTTGCTCTGTCAAATGCTGAAATTCCGGTTGTTACACCAAATTTTTCATCTGCATCTATTGAAATTGTAAATGCCGTTTTCATGCTTTCCGTGTTTTGTTCTACCATTTGATTTAACTGCATTTTTTTAGCAATAGTTTTATCTATTGCAACACAGATAAGCCCTCTTGCATTTTGTGCCATGTAGTTTATATTTTCAGGCGTTGCAAACTTAGCGTTACATATCATATCGCCTTCGTTTTCCCTATCTTCATCATCAACTACAATTACTATTTTACCATTTGCATAATCTATAAGCGCATCTTCGATTGAACTAAACATTTTACTTTCCTTTTAATTAAAACCCGTTTTCTTTTAAAAAATCCAATGTTATTTTTGATTTTTTCTCATAAAACGGCAAAAATTTTCTGACATACTTCCCCAATAAATCATATTCAATATTAACTATATCACCAATTTTTAAATTTTTTAAGTTTGTTTTATCTAATGTTGTCGGTATTAATGAAACTTCAAAACCGTCTTCATACAAATCTGAAACGGTTAAACTAACACCGTTTATTGCAATTGAACCTTTTAAAACAATTAAATCGGAACGACAATCCAATCTTAATCTTTTTGAAAAACCGTCTTGCTTAATTTCTCTAACTTTTGCACAAGTATCTATATGACCGGTAACAATATGACCATCTAATCCGGAGCTCAACTTGAGAGCGCGCTCAAGATTTATTTCATCATTTTTTTTGAGATTTTTTAAGTTAGAAACATTTAAACTTTCTTTCATGATATCAGCCGAAAAAAGATTGTTTTCAATCGATGTAACAGTTAAACAAACACCGTTTATTGCAATTGAATCGCCAATTTTCGAATCATCAAAATCAGCCTTAAAATATATTTTTGCACCAAGGCTGTTTAAAACTATATTTTCAACTTTAGAAACTTTTTCAATTAACCCTGTAAACATATTTTAAAAATATCACAAAAACATTCAAGAACATTAGAATTTTTAATGTTTATTTTTTGAAGGAATTTTATCAAAAATAGGGTTCACTATTTTTTCCATTAAGATATTCTCTACAAAAAAGTCAATCGGTTTAATTAATAAAAATAAAGCAGCAAAACCTGATATAGTAGCTACAACACTCTTTGCAATATTTTTATCTTTTAAAAGTTTCAAAACGGTATTTTTACGAGCCAAAGAAGCATCTTCATATTTTACTAAAGATTTTATATAGTATTGCTTATATTTATTCGATTTAATTGCTTTTTCATCTGTCATAATTGCAATTGAAGTATTTGCTTGCTGTTTTAAATATTTAATTACAGGATTTTCATCACTTTGATCTTTTAAATATCTTTCCATGGTACATTCGGGACCTTTTGGCTCAACAAATACCGCCAAAGCTTTAGATAGAAAATTCTTTTTTTCAATACTCTTTTTGTTTTCTTGTGCCTTTTGCTTAAATGAGTTTACTAATCCTTCCATAAAATCAGTATTATCTTCTTTAGGATAATCGCTGTGTTCTAAAAAATCCATGGTAAACTCAACCAATTCTTTCTTATCGCTTGTACTTAAAGAATCGCTGCTTCCTGCTAATTTGACACCTATTTTTTGCCCTGTTTTAATTGCTAAAGTCGGCATAACAACACTTGCAAAACCTTGAAAAATTGCTTGCCTTACGCTTCTTTTTGCGCTTGGCGCAAAAGTTGTATCTTCATTTTTATATTTATCATAAATATCGGCGCCTAAATACAGTAATGCCGGCGCCCATAATAAAGTACCTGCCGTTTTATTTATAGGGCTTATGGCGGAACCTACTTCATTAGAATAAGCGCAGGCCCTAAGGGGAAATCTTGACAAAGGGTCATTATTTTGTGAACGCTTATTTTTTGAAATTATATTTTGATTTATAAATCTCGCGTATAAGTTATATTCTTGACTCATTACATTCAAATCCAAATTCACGGAACCACATTGTATAACAAATTAAAATAAATGTAAAATTATAGATTTTATTAATTGAAATTTAGTGTAAATTTTTGTAAAATATAAAAAAATATTTCCATATTAATGGCAATTATTAGGTTTCAGGTGTTTAGTATATGTAGCAAAGGTGGTGCAATATGATTCAACCGTTAAAATATAGTTCAAATATTAAATTCGGTAATTATGAGACATTTGACAACTCTAAATTATTTAAAGACTTTCAACAAAAACCTGTAACTACTCTAAAAAAACAGGAAATTCAAAATGATGTTACAAATTTAAACACCACAACAGAAAAACCTCAAAAAGAAGAAAGCGTATTTTCAAAAGCAAAAAGAGGGTTGATAAATACCCTTAAAAATTACAACACCACAACAAATACAGCCTTAGGCGTTGCAAAAGGCGTTGTATTCGGCTCTATTACTGCAGGAGCAATCGGTGTTTTAGGTAAAAACATTAAAGATTCAAAAGGTCAAATACTAGGTACATTAACAGGAATAATAAAAGACACTAAAAATGGAATAGCTAAAGCTATTTTGGCTTCTCCTTCATTAATCACAAAAGCACCTGTTGATAACGTTAAAACACTTGCAAAAGTACCTAAAAAATTCTACAAAGAATATCTAAAAGGCAATAAAGCAACTGCTGCAATTGCAACCTTAGCAGGTTTAAGTGTTTTAGCTTTTAATACCCTAAAAGGAAAAATTATAGCAAACAAGAAAAATGCCGATGTTGACCACTATACAAATACAGGGCACATAAAAACAAATTAATAAAAAACTCTCGCAAGTTGCGAGAGTTTTTTTAAAACAACTTACTTTGAACTGGCTCAGCCTCTAAAATGTCTTCAATATTACATTCCAAAACATCACAAAGCTTATCCAAATTAATATATGAAGGCTGTGTTCTTCCTTTTGCCCAAGAATATATTGTTTGTTCCGGCAAATTCATAACTTTTGCCAATTTATAAAGACTATAATTCTTTTTTTGCTTTGCTGTTTCCTTAATTTTAATTTTCATATTAAATGATTATATCTTAATTTCAACTCGTTTTCTATAAGAACTGAGTTATTTTTCAACTTTTTAGAGGAAAAAATTTTTTTTAAGTTAAGTATTAATCTATTATTACGATATAATAAACATGTTGTCATATGTGTAAAAATAATTAAATTAATTATAGAGGATATAATAATGATGAAAAAGACTTTTTTGATAATTTTAAGCTTATCATTGGCAATTGGTTTTATTAGTGCTAAAACTCAAGCAGCAACGCAAAATGTAAAACCAAAAACACCCTATATAAGCCAATCTATGAAACCTGTTATTGCAAAATACAGACAACAAAACTACATAGGCTCACTTCAAGATTTAATAAAAATTATGGACAAAGAGCCAAATAATACACTTGCAAAATACTATGCAGCGCTATCATACACACAACTCGGAAAACAAAGCGAAGCCCAAGCTCTATATCAAGAAGTAATTGACAAAAATGACAATGAAACTCTCGTTTACTATTCTCAAAAAGCACTTAATTGCATTGGAAACCCAAACAACGAAATGTGCAAACCAAAACAACAAGAACAAAAAGAAGTAGACGAAATAACTAAATTCATTCAATCAGGTCAACAAATTCATCCTGCAGCAATGGATAGAATTACAAGAGAAAGAATGGAGCGCAAACTTCAAGAAAGCGAATATCAAAGAAAACAACAAAACCAAAACAACAACCTTAAATCAGACGCAGCAATGCCCACAAATGAAGAAATTTTAGCCGCTCTGAATACTCTATCTAAAATAGGGTTAAATCCTTATAGTCAAACTCAAGCATATATAAACCCCATGATGCAGGCGGGACAATTTAATCAGTTCGGATATTTTCCAAATACAAACCTAAACCCATATACTGCATTATTAGGAAATAATACAAATCCCGACTTTACTAAAATGTTTTTATACAATCAAATGACAAACCAACAAAACAACCTTTTGAATTATGGAATATAAAAATGGATAAAAATACCGACAAAATTACCCTAAAAACAACAAAATTTAATGAAGTTGAAATAGATAAAAGTTCAATTTTCAACTTTGTTAGTCCCATAATAGGTTTTAACGACTTAAAAGATTATGCAATTATAGACTACAAGCCCGATTCACCTTTTAAGTGGCTGCAGTCAATGGAAGATATGGATTTAGCTTTTCCGATTACATTATGCAGCTTTTTTGGAATAGATTACCAATTTAACATCCCTGATGACGAAGCTAAAAAATTAGAAATAGAAAACCCTGATGATATCTTTGTATTTAATATTGTAAATATTCCTTCATCCAATCCTCAAGGTGCAACGGTTAATATGCTTGCTCCAATTGTAGTTAACCTTGCCAACAAAAAAGCTATGCAGATTGTATTAAAAAACACCGATTTTCAGGTAAGATACAAATTGTTTGAAAACAACAAAACGGAAGAATAAAAATGCTGATTTTAACAAGAAAAGTAAATCAAAAATTAATTATCAATGACAATATCGAAATTGTCATTTTGGAAAGCTACAAAAACTCTGTCAAAATCGGCGTTAATGCACCAAACAACGTGCAAATATACAGAGAAGAAATCTACAACGAAATTAAAAAGTCAAACAAACAAGCAAACTCTGCTGACATCGACACAATTAGTCATATACCAACTCAAAAAGCAAAAAGCTTTGATTTAATGAAGAAAATTAAACATAATGAAGCGCAGTGAGCAAATTGCAAAACAACATTTTTACAATAAAGAATACGAAAAAGCTCTTGAAATATTCGATAAAAAAAACAAATTCTATGAAGCAGGGCTTTGCTCTTTATTGTTAAAAGACGAAAATTCTGCTCGTGAATTTTGGCAAAAAAAAGTAAAATCTTGCCCTGCGAGCGCTTGGGGTTTGTGTGTTTTAGGATTTATCAATTTAAAAGTCGAAAGAAATGCTACTTTTTTCCAAACAAGAGCTTTTTTGGAAGTCTATTTAAATTTATTTTTAGAAAACGATTTAATAGAATGGGCGCAAAACCTTGTTAGCTCATGCGACGTCTTATATAGAAGCAATCCTGAAGCATATAAGTTTATTGCAAGAGCGCTATATGCAAACGGATATTTTGAGCTTGCAATTACTTTCTGTAAAAAAAGCTTAAGATTATTTTACGCCGATCCTGAAGCTCTTTTAATTTTATCACAATGCCAATACTTATTAAAAAATAGAGCCGATGCACTGGACAGTGTAAATAGAGTTTTAAATATGGTTCCTGATTATTATCCTGCTAAAATTTTTAGGGGTATTTTAATTGAAGAAATGAATAACAACGAAAAAAGCGGGAATTAATCCCGCTTTTTATATTATGCTTTTTTGAATTTACACCTCAACTTCTGTTTGCGTAGTTCTAATTGATTCAACACCGCCTTTTGATTTTGACAGTCCTTTTTCTTTGAATTTTCTCACTTGACGTTCAAGCTTATCGCAAACAAGGTCAATTGAAGCATACATATTTTCTGCTTTTTCTTCTACACGAATTGTTTCACCGCCAATTTTGCAATTTACTTCAGCAATGTGAGAATCACTAACGGAGGGGTTTTTAATAACCGATAAAATAGCATCAATAGAATCAATTTGTTCGTAATGGGCTGCTACTTTACCCGCTTTTTCTTTGACGTAAGCTTTAATAGCATCAGTGATTTCGATGTTACGTCCGTTAACGTGAATGTGCATAGTTTTCTCCGTTTCTAGCGCAGATAATCTCCATCTCGCATTTATATATTATACCC